>PKTV01000571.1 GCA_002868985.1 Desulfobacteraceae bacterium
GCCTTTTCCTGGACCTGGAAGCCGGGACTGCTTCCCCGGGATGCACATCAGGCCGGCTGGAAGGCAATCCCCTGGCAGAAGATTTGGCGGAATTCGAAGCCTTTCGCCCTGCCGATCTGGCCATCCACGGCATCCTCGACAGCCGGGGACAGGTTTGTGATCTGTTGCCGGGTTCAGGAACCGATCATTTTAAAAACGCCTGTGCCGAACATGGAAAACATTGTGAAGTTGCCGTCACCGGAGACTATGATCGGGTCATTGCCTCCTGCGGCGGGTATCCAAAGGATATTAACTTTATTCAAAGCCACAAAGCCATCGAGCATGCGTCTAAATTTGTCCGTAACGACGGCATGTTGATTATCTTTGCAGAATGCCCGGATGGTGTGGGATCAAAAACCTTTTTACCCTGGTTTGAAATGGGGAGCTGGAAAAAAGCGTTTGACAGACTGGCCCGAAATTATGAAGGAAACGGCGGAACGGCGCTTTCCATGATGTCCAAATTAAAAAGAATCAGAATTTTAATGGTAACCCAATTGGGTGATTCTGTCTGTAAAACCATCGGGGTTGAAAAAATCTCTCCGGATCAGGCAAAACTTCTGGTAGAACAATCCATTGGTTCTGTGGCCGCAATACCCAATGCCGGTATTTTGGTTAGAATTCCAGGATAAATAGAGGATAACGCCGAGAGATTTTAATCTGGATAGGATCTTATATCCTTGACATTCGGATCTTATATCATTATGCAATCTATATTGGACCCATTCGCAAGAACCTGTTTTATTTGTTTATTGCGAAACCTTCATCGTTAAAGTGTCATATTTTAAATAAATGAGAGGGAATTTTCATGGCAAAACCCAAATTAAAAGCGCATTTAATCAATCCTGAATGGTGCAAGGGGTGCGGTATTTGTGTCCATTTTTGCCCCAAGAATGTCCTGGAACTCAGTGATAGCGATAAAGTACTTCCAGCTCGGCCTACAGATTGTATCTGTTGCAAACTCTGTGAACTCCGGTGTCCCGATCTTGCCATCGAAATAGAAACCGAACAGGATGAACAATGAAAAAAGAAAACATTAAATTTATTCAGGGCAATGAGGCGTGTGTGGAAGGTGCTCTCTATGCAGGGCTCGATTTTTTTGCCGGTTACCCCATAACCCCTTCAACGGAAATTGCCGAGCTTCTATCCCACCGGCTGCCCCAAAAGGGGGGAAAGTTTATTCAGATGGAAGACGAAATTGCATCCATGGGCGCCATTATCGGGGCATCCCTTACGGGCAGTAAAGTCATGACCGCCACCAGCGGTCCCGGCTTTTCTTTGATGCAGGAAGCTTTAGGATATGCCATCATGACGGAAATTCCCTGTGTGATCGTCAATGTTCAGCGAGGCGGACCTTCAACCGGGATTCCGACCCATGTGAGTCAGGGAGATGTTAACCAGGCCCGCTGGGGAACCCACGGTGATCATGCCATTGTTACGATTACAGCTTCCAACCACCAGGATGTGTTTGAAACCACCGTTCATGCGTTCAATATTTCAGAAACCTACCGGACACCGGTGATTTTGCTCTATGACGAGGTCGTGGGCCACATGCGGGAGCGACTGGTTATACCCAATAAAGGAGAGCTCCCCCTGGTAGAACGACTCCGGACATCGGTGAAAGAAGGCGTGGATTATCACCCCTATCTGCCAAGGGAAGACGGACGCCTTCCCATGTCTGACTTCGGTAGCGTTCATCGATATAACGTCACCGGGCTGTTTCATGACATGTGGGGGTTTCCCTCGGATAATCCCAAAATCGTCCATGGTCTTCTTCGTCATCTGGTGGATAAGATTCAAAACAATGTCAATCAAATTGCCCGTTATAAAGAGTTTTACTTAAAAGATGCCGAGATAATTCTGATTTCATACGGATCTTCCGCTCGATCGGCCAATCATGTCGTGTTCAGTCGAAGGCCCCGGGGCGAAAAACTGGGGCATTTAGAACTTCAAACCTTATGGCCGTTCCCCTATGATCATGTTCGGGAAAAATGTGCCAAAGCAAAGTATGTGGTGGTGGTGGAAATGAACATGGGCCAGATCATGCAGGAGGTCCGAAAGGCTGTGGACCAGCCCGAGAAAGTCTTTCTGGCCAACCGCATTGACGGCGTTTTTATCACACCCACTGATATCCGAAATATTCTGCGGCTGATCCAGGGAAAAGGAGTGTAATTTATGGCAATAAAGGATTATATCAGAGAAAGGTTTTTCCCGCATATCTGGTGCCCGGGGTGTGGACACGGGACCGTAATGAACAGTCTTTTAAGGGCCCTGGATTCACTTGGAATGAGCAAAAATGAAATCGTCATGGTCTCGGGAATCGGATGTTCATCCCGTATTTCAGGATATGTCGATTTTCATACACTCCATACCATTCACGGTCGTGCCCTGGCGTTTGCCACCGGCGTTAAACTGAGTCTGCCCGAGCTGAACCTCATCGTTCCCATGGGAGACGGCGACGCACTGGCCATCGGTGGAAATCACTTCATTCACGCTGCCCGGCGAAATATCGACCTAACCGCCATCGTCATGAACAATCGCATTTATGGCATGACCGGCGGGCAGTATTCTCCCCTTTCCGGGTACGGAACCCTGGCCACCACAGCGCCCTATACCAACATCGACCAGTCATTTGACACCGTTAAACTGGCAACGGCTGCAGGGGCTACTTTTGTTGCCCGAAGCACGACCTACCATGTTCAACAGCTAGCAAAGATTCTAAAACAGGCCATTTTGCATGAAGGATTTTCAGTGGTGGAAGTCCTGACTCAATGCCCGACCTATTTTGGAAGAAAGAACCGCGAAGGAAACGCCGTAGATATGATTGAGTCATACAATAAAAATACCACCCCCATCGGGTCAAAGGCCAAAAAAGAAAATCCGGACCTTATTGAAAGGGGTATTTTCATTCAAAAAGAAATGCCGGAATATTGCAGTGAATACGACAAAATTATCGAAAAAGCGATGGCTAAGTACTCTAATTCATAAATCCGATGACGTATTTTTATCTGGACACTATCCCGTATAAGCTGAAGCCCAAAAGTTTGAAGTTTGAAGTGCCTAAAGTGAGCTAAAGTTGAGGAACGCGCTTTCAGCGCGATCAATTATAATTAAAATTAATATAATACTTTAACTTCCCAGTTAAATACGGGATAAATAGGCACTTTAGTTCACTTTAGGCACTTTTAACTTTTGCATGCTAAGTTAAAAACATAAAAAGGATTAAAGATATGGAAAGATGCAGATTGGTATTTTCCGGATCAGGTGGACAAGGGGTGATTACAGCGGCCATTATCCTTGCCGAAGCCGCTGTGCTCTATCAAAACCTGACCGCCGTGCAATCCCAGGTTTACGGCCCGGCAGCCAGAGGCGGTGCAACCCGCACCGACGTTATTATTTCCGAATCAAACATCAATTATCCCAAGGTAATCCAGCCCAATGTTCTGGTCTGTCTGACCCAGGAGGCCTACAACCAATATTGTCCCATCATACGACCCGGGGGACTTCTGATTACAGACAACCGTTTTGTGAAAATCC
>PKTV01000053.1 GCA_002868985.1 Desulfobacteraceae bacterium
ACGACGACTGATTTTTTTAGTCCTTCTTCACCAAGATTTCGTTCAATAAATTCTCTAACTTCTCTTCCCCGCTCGCCAATAAGGGCAATTACGATGACGTCAGCAGCCGTGTGTCGAGCGATCATACCCATCAATACACTTTTCCCAACACCTGAACCCGACATAATGGCAATCCGTTGACCTTTTCCCAGGGTATGCATGGCATTTACAGAACGTACACCCACATCGATCACCTCATTGATAATCCTCCTTTTTAAAGGATTGATGACATTCCCATAAATTGGATAATCAGCTTTTGCCTGTATTGTTCCTTTACCATCAATGGGGTTTCCAAGACCGTCTACAACCCTGCTTAAATATGCCTCTCCGACTTTAATCGCCGGGCTTTTATCTATATCGACAATCCGGCTTCCAGGTTCTATTCCACGCATTTCTCCAAAAGGCATCACAATAACCTTTTTATCGTTGAACCCAATGACTTCAGCTTGCATATTTTGGCCGCTACTATTTTTTATGCAGCAAAGACTCCCGATGCTCATTCCAGGACCGTTTGCCTGTGCTACAATCCCTGCAACTTTTACGATCTTGCCTTCCATTCCAATTGGCTGACATGATTGAAGTGCTTCTTGATATTTATCCCACTTAATTGTTGGATTAAAACTCGTCATTTTTTATTTTGAACCCTATCAATTTAGCCGTTTAGCAAACGAAACCAGTGCACACTCAAGGCTTAAAATATTACTCAACAGATTCCTGTAAGCATTGATAAATTTTTTCCAGCTTCGATTCTATAGTCGCATCAATATTCCCGTAGGGAGTTTCTAAATAGCATCCCCCTCTTGATACGCCAGGATCGGAAGTAACGATGATCGATTTTAGCCCCTTGTTTTGATTAAAAATTTCCGGTCTTAATTTTTCCACATAATCATAATCATCCGGATTAACATTAAAAACAACTTTACTCTTCTCAACCGCCAGTTTCAGTGCATCAAGAATGGCATTTTTTATTACTGACTCCTTTGATCTCACTTCGTGATGAACAATTTTTTCAGCGACAGCAAATATCAGATCTATAATTTCCCTTTCTTGCTGTTTTAATACATCATGCTTGAGACTGGCTATTTCATTGAAAATATTTTCTATATTTTCTATGATTTTTATAGCCTTCTTTTCTCCGAATTCAAATCCGTCTTTTTCCCCTTGGGCAAAACTCTTTTCATATGCTTCCTGTTCAATGCCGGAAATCTTTTCTTGTGTACCCAATAAATTATTTTCGATTTCTTCTTTCTTGCTGTCGGCATTTTCCCAAGCGTCAAGGGGAACAAATTTTGATATCTCCCCTTCTCCGGTGTCTAAAGATACAAACTCGTTTTTTTTCCCTTGTTTTTGAAGCTTATAGGATTCGAGGGACTCCATTTCATATTTATGCCATGATTCTTCTTTGCCGGTTGACTTTCTGATATTTTTAGACAAAGACATCATCGCCACCCTTAGACAGAACTATTCGTCCCTCTGATTCAAGTCTCTTTGCTACTTTTATTATCTCTTGCTGGGCTTCCTCAACCTCACTCAATTTAACCGGTCCCATGACTTCCATATCTTCCCTGAGCATTTCTGAAGCCCTCTCTGACAAGTTACTGAATACCTTGTCTTTCATTTCGTCCGAGGTCGTCTTCAATGCCTTGATGAGAAGCTGATTGTCCACATTTTGGAGGATATCTCTAAAATGTCTGTTTTCGATCTGAAGAAGATCTTCAAAAACAAACATCTTTTGTCTTACCATATCTGCCAAATCGCCGTCCTCATTTTCTATATGAGACAAAACCGATTCCTCTGTGATCCCATCGACCTGATTTAAGATATTCGCCAGAGTCTCTATCCCGTCGCACTTTCGGGTAGCTCCTCCTATTTTTGAAAGCTCGTTTTTTATTACTTTATCAAGCTCGTTTACAATCTCAACATCAACCTGTCCTATTTGGACGATTCTTAAAGCTACGTCGATTTTGAGTTCTTCGGGAAAAGATTTGAGGACTTCGGCCGCCTTTTCATACGGCAGGTAAGACAAAATCAGTGCAATAGTCTGGGGATGCTCTCCCTGGATGATATTGATTAGATTCTCAACAGGGATATAGGCAAGATCACTAAAAGGAACACTGGTGCCTTTTTCACCAATGACTTTAAAAACTTCTCTGGCACTCTCTTTATCCATAGATTTATTTACAATCTGTTTAAGAAAATCTTCCCCTGATATGACCACATCACCATCGCTTTTAAAGTTAATGAGAAACTCATTCATTACCGTACTTAAGACATCAGAAGGAATATGTGTGATTTCCGACATATATTTCCCGATTTTTTTTATGCTTGCTTCATCCAATTGTTTAAATAAAGCTGTAGAATACTCCTCTCCCATTGTCAGAAAAAGGATTGCAGCCTTCTGCGGTCCTGACAATTTATCAGCGTTTAGTTTCATAATCGTTATTATTCCTGTTCACCAATCCATCCTTTAATGAGCTGTTGAGCCTTTTCCGGATTTTTTTGTGTTATTTCTACAACTTGATTCCTCCTATCCGTTCCTCTTGATTCCGGAAGCTGAGCATATTCGTCTGAAACCGCAGTCAGTTCCTCATTTGTAAAAACAGCTTCTTTGGTTATGCCTTTCATGCTCTTGAGCAAAGGTTTTACGATAAAGATGAAAACCATAGCAACCAGTAAAAGATTAACGATTGTTTTTCTATAGTCTTTTACGATCTGGAAGATTAGATCTAATTTACTGGGCGCAATTGCAGCTTCATTATCCATTGTGGATGTCTCTGAAAATGAAATTGAACTTACAGTAATCTGATCCTCCCTGTCTTCATTATATCCCATGGCTCTTTTTACAATTTCTTCAAATTTTTTCAGCTCCTGTTCGGTTCTCGCAATATATTTTCTTTTTGTTGTTCCATCGTTGAGTTTCTCAAACTCATAAATTCCGTCAATGACCGCGGCCACAGAAAGGCGCTTGATTGTCCCGGCTGGTTTCAAGGTTGTCCGTATGGTCTTATTGACCTCATAATTTGTGGCAACATCCTTTTTGGTCTTTTTATTCTGAGTTCCCACTGGAGATGGCAGAACACCACGCCTTTCATTAATTAACGCTTGTTCCGTTTCGGCCCCTTTTTGACCGATTTGAGAGTTTTCTTCAATATTTCTCGAACTTCTGACAGCAGTTGCGGTTGGGTCGTATTCCTCTTGATTTAACGTAATTTTTTCAAAATCGATCTCGGCATTTACTCGAACGATTGCCTTATCGATACCGACAATGCGTTCCAGCATGGTTTGAACATTCCCTTTTGTCTGATTCTCAATCTTTTTTTTATAATCTAGCTGCGAACCGCTTAACCCCGACGATTCGCTGTCACCTGACCCTCCCTTAAATATAAGCCTCCCTTTTGTATCCACTACCGTGACATGTTCGGGTTCCAGCCCTTCCACTGCATTGGCAATAAGGTGCACAATTGCAGAAAGCTTGGCAGGGGGCAAATTTACTCGAAGATCCAGCTGTATGGATGCAGATGCAG
>PKTV01000094.1 GCA_002868985.1 Desulfobacteraceae bacterium
TATTTGAGTAATTTCCATCTTCATCCCTTCTTCATAGGCATATTGAGTGTCGCAGTATGAGCATCTTAAATTGCACCCCGTGAGCCTGACGAATGTGCAGGGACGGCCGCTGTATATGGATTCACCTTGTATGCTGTAAAATATTTCGTTGACTATGAGGGACACTTGAATACCTTTAATTATTTTCTATGAAGAAATTGCCATTTTCCGCAATTTCTGTGTCAATCTGCGGAATTGCTTGTGCGGCGTACCATTTGTACGCCTCCGCGTAATTCCTTGATTTCATTGACCTTGCAAAAAATTGCTAATTTCTGCATTGGAAAATAAATTTGTGCCAAATATAGATTTATGGATGGACACTAACTACCATCAATTATTATATAAAAACCTTAATATCACCCTAAGATAAAGAAGTAAACCTTAACATTTCGTTTGAAGAAAGGTTTAAAGTTTGTTTAAGTAAAAATGAATGTTATTTTTAAAAATATTAAAGATTAATTTGAGTTGATAACCGAGGTGAAGCATGACCGGAATATGTTTGCTTAAAAATTCCATTCAGGAATATGCTTGGGGCTCGTATACGGCCATTCCGGAACTTCTGGGAAATGATTCTCCGGCTAACACCCCCCAGGCGGAACTATGGATGGGCGCCCACCCTAAGGCGCCTTCTATGGTAAAATGCAACGGGAAATGGCGATCCCTGTTGGAATTGATTGATAAAAATTCCCGGGACATTCTTGGGGAAAAAGTTGCTCAAAAGTTTAAAAACAGGCTTCCCTATCTTTTTAAGGTGCTGGCTGCTGCGAAACCGCTTTCCATCCAGGCCCATCCCAGTCTGGGGCAAGCCGGTGAAGGTTTTGAAAGGGAAAACAGGCTCAAAATTCCTTTGGATGCGCCCAATAGAAATTACAAAGATGACAACCACAAACCCGAGTGTATCTGTGCATTGACCTTTTTCTGGGCGCTAAACGGTTTTCGAAAAATTCCCGACATGATTTCCCTTATGGATAAAATATGCCCCAAGGGTTTAAAAAAAGATTTCGATCTCTTTCGCCAACAGCCGAATTCCAGAGGGTTAAAAGAATTTTTTAAAGCCATGATGATTATGGATCGCAAGACACAGAAGCAGATCATCGATGATGCCGTTAAAAATGCAGATCAGTTGAAAGACAAAAATAATGCGTATCAGTGGATCATCGATCTGCATGAAGAATATCCGTCGGATATCGGCATTTTTTCTCCCATAATATTGAACCTGATTTGTCTGGAACCGGGTCAGGCCATGTTTCTTCCGGCCGGAACGCTTCATGCATACCTGGACGGTGTCGGCATAGAATTAATGGCGAATTCAGACAATGTATTACGGGGGGGGCTGACGCCAAAGCATGTTGATGTTAAAGAGCTGTTGAATGTCCTTAACTTTGAAGAACGCGAAATCAACATTCTCAATATGGAGAGAATCAATCCATGTGAACATCGATATGAAAGTCATGCCGAAGAGTTTGCTTTGTCGGTTATTACGGTAAAAACTGATCAGAATTATTACAGCCCCGATAAAAGGTGTGTTGAAATGCTGCTTTGCACGGATGGAGATGCCGTTGTTGTCGATCTCGCCGAAAACAAAAGTGTCGATATTAAAAAGGGGATGTCGATACTGATATCCGGCGTAGTAAAAAAATACAGCATTAAAGGAGATGCTGTTTTATACAAGGCAGCCGTTCCGATTTAGCGCATACCTGAATCTTGCATGAAAACTAATGAAGAATCTTCAGGTTGCTTGATTGAAGAGGGGTTAAACAGAATCATATCATCGTTCACTTTACCCGAATGGCATACCCGCCCACCTCTTCGATGCATGAGCTGGCAGGTCAGATGAAGATTTTTTTCTCATCAATTTTCACCCAAAGGGCGAGCCGGAGGCTTTCATATGATTCGTTATTAAGGGCTTGCAATAGTTCAACTATGGCTTTGCCCTTAAATGCCTTGCATATGAAAGCCTCCAACTCGTCCAAAATTCAGGGAAAAAAGTCTTGACATTAAAAAATCTATAAGTTAAGAGGGTTTCCAAATCAATTGAATCAAGGAAAATAAATGGTGCATAAAAAAACAGGCAGCGATTATTTTTATTATTGGTATTTTTTTACCAGCGATCTGCCTGAGGTGCGCTGATACAAGAACAACTTGCAAAGCGAAAAAACCGTGGGTAGATTGAGCATCCCACGGTTTTTTATATTAAGGGCCGTGGAAAAATTTCACGGCCTTTTTTCGTGGGAAAAGGAGGCGGACAACATGACATATTTAGGTAAACGAATCCGTATAGAACGAATTATCAATCGAAACACACGCAGAACAGTTATCGTTCCTATGGATCACGGAATTTCAATGGGTCCCATCAATGGACTGGAGAATATGAAGGATGCCATCCAGAAAGTATCGGAAGGGGGCGCAAATGCCATCGTGGAGCACAAAGGGCTTGTGGGTGAAGGGCACCGCGGAGAAGGTAAGGACATCGGCCTGATCATTCATCTGTCCGCTTCCACGAGTCTTTCACCGTATCCCAACGTGAAAACACTGGTGTGTACCGTTGAAGAGGCGATCAAACTCGGTGCCGATGCGGTATCCATCCACGTCAATCTCGGAAACGGCCAGGAAAAGGAGATGCTCCGCGATTTTGGTCGAGTCAGCAACGAAGCCCGAATATGGGGACTTCCCCTGCTTGCCATGATTTATCCCAGAGGAGAGAAGATCAAGGACGAATATGATGTCAATGCAGTGAAACATGCTGCGCGTGTGGGTAATGAAATGGGTGCGGACATTGTCAAGGTGTCGTACACCGGCTCTGTGGACACATTTAAAGAAGTGGTGTCAGGGTGTTCGATTCCGGTGGTCATTGCCGGCGGACCGAAAATGGATTCAGACCGGGAGATACTCGAAATGGTAAAAGGCTCTATTGAGGCCGGAGGGGCCGGAGCCTCCATCGGCAGGAATGTATTTCAGCATAAAGATCCCACACGTATGGTGAGGGCAATCTCGTCCATTGTTCACGACGGCGCCAGTATAGAAAAGGCCCTAGGGATTTTAGAATAGAAGGAAATAATACAATGCGAAAAATATGGGTAAAGGTGGATCCATGGGACAAGAAAATCGTGACCACCGCACTTGAAGGCGGTGTAGACGGTATCATGCTTCCAAAAGGGTTTTCCGAAAAAGTGAAAGCTTTGGGAAAAATTCAGACCATCTCCGAAGATGGTGATTTGAAGCTTGATAAAGACGTCGTTATTTTTACCATTAAAAGCGGTGAGGATGAGGAAAAAATCGTCAAACTGAGTCAGAAAAAACAGGTCATTCTTGACTGCAGTGACTGGACAATTATTCCCCTTGAGAATCTCATTGCAAAAGGTGCGGACGTTATTGCCCAGGTACGGAACCTTGAAGAGATGGAAACTGCTTTCGGTATTCTTGAAAAAGGCGTAGGGCATGTTGTTTATCATGCAGACGATATCGTTGAACTCAAGAAAGTGCTCTCGTGGTTTCATTCAAGAGGTGATAAAATCGCGCTTCA
>PKTV01000110.1 GCA_002868985.1 Desulfobacteraceae bacterium
AGCGAAATCCCGCTTCGCGGGGGAAGATGTTGTTTCCCTATAGTCGTCTATGCGGAACGGCACCTGACGCAGTAGATGCGGTGAAATTGGAAATCCTGTAGGATTTCATATTATTGAAATTCAAAACGTCATAATGCCTTAGAAATATTGTTAAATTAACCATTTCAAAAATTTGAAACGCTCAGCTTAGGTTTTAAAAACTCAGAATGATCAAAGAATGAAAAGCGCTATCCTGAAGACGGTCTCCATCTTTTAAATTCCATTAAATTATATGAAACGAGAATTATACGCCGTACAAGGTTTTAATAACGCTTATTAATTTCAACTCCTTACTTTCCCAATTTTCGCAAGTTTTATAGGGTGTTATAGCGGGTACCTCGTTATTGAACTCGCAAAACGACGAATATTCAAGCGTTACATGATCTTCAAAAAATTTATCGGTGATGGGAGCAGGAGCGTAATACCAGCAGTTTTGACATATCTTGTTTTCCACAACTCTTCCGCCTCCTATTTTCTTGATTATATCATTTAGCTTTTTTAAATTTATGGTGGATAATTTAACTGGTCTGATGATTCGAGATTTCTTCTGGAAAACATATTAAAGCTGCCCTGTTAAAAAAAATCATGCACATTTTGAAGAGGTTCTCCATCTAAGAATCGAATGGTTTATAAACCGGTTCGCTTTACACATACTAACGAATCCCTCTTCGGAAAATTAAGTATTTTGTTATGTCTGAAAAATTTTAAAGTCGTAAAACTTAAGTCTTGAAGATTATACAGGAGGGGCACGGGAAAATAATTTACAGGTTAAAATACGTGGCGTGAATAAATTTTTAGACTTTACAATTGTAGTAATAAATCGGGAAGTTAAAAGGACTTGATATATATCACAAGTTGAAAAATCTGAATTATCATCAACAGTATCAAATATAAGAGAATCATCTTGAAAGATCCTATTATCATGATGATGATAATTAAAAGAAAGGATAGAAACAAGAAAGATAAAGACAATAAAAATAGAAAACCGTTTCAACTTCAATGAATTTCTCTTTTAAAAAGGAGGTAACTAATATTTTGTGAATTCTCTTAATCTTTAACAGGAGATTGATTTACAGTAGACGACCGATTTCAAGTGAGAGTATAATTAAATTTACTATATTAAAACCTTAATAATAGCAATAAAAAATTAGCACATCTCCAAAAGAATTGGTGATTCTAAAAGAATTCAGGGATCAGGAGTCAGAGAGCAGCGGAGGTAGGAGGTCGGATATCAGAGGGCAGGGATCGGGTGTCAGAGTGAAATGCTGAGAACAGAAAAAAAGGATTCAAGGGGTTAAGGAGTCGAGGGTTCAAGTGAAATGATAGAAAAATGAAAAATCGCCAACAAATTTTGATTTTATCGTTCCAATTATCCTGACTTTAGTGCCCTAAGGCTTATTCCTATAGTCCCGAAATCAAGCGCACTCGAAGGGTTCGGAACATCTTCGAATATGTTGTGTTTTTGCACTATCTCCGCTTCGATAAAACCCGCAGCCTTCACAGTCTTGAGAAGCCCTGCCTCCGGCAGGCCACCCGCAATTCAGCCGGTCCATAACGAAATATCTTCCAAAGCCGACTGAGGGATGGGTTTTGCGACCAGGATATCCCCGATATAAAGACGTCCACCGGGTTTGAGAACCCGTTCCCATTCACTCAATGTTTTCTTTTTATCCGGTGTAAGGTTGAGCACACCGTTGCTTATGATAACATCTGCAAACTCATCCGGAAGTGGTAAATCTTCTGCGTGTCCCTTACGAAACTCAACATTGGTTGTGCCCACTTCTGAAGCCCCGTATCGAGCCTTTTTCAACATCGCAGGGGTCATGTCGATACCGATTACGCGCCCATTAGGGCCCACTATCTTGGATGCAATAAAGGAGTCGAATCCCGAACCAGAACCCACATCAACAACAACATCACCCGGGTTTATCGGGCCGAGATTAAATGGATTTCCAGTTCCTGCAAATGAAGCGATGTTCTTTTCAGGCACAGTATCATAAAGCGTTTTATCATAGCCGATGCGGTTTGCTGCTTCACGACCCGTATGAAAATGATACCCTTTGTTAGGGTCAATGGCGACATTCTCATATTCTTTTTTAATCGCGTCACGCAACGTTGCATCTGATATATTTGGAATTGATTGTGATTTGCTCATGGCTTTGTCCTTTTCCAAATGAATCAACCAAATCCACGTGCTCCCCAAAACCGTTGAAAGGCCAAAACGACCGGAGAACCGCAGACCATCTCGATCCTGATATCTCAAAACATTACTATCAACCATCCTACGATTTGATATTTTGGTTATTATGAAAAATATTCTCAGGGTCATACTTCTTCTTGATCTGTTTCAGTCGAGCATAGTTCGCACCGTAGGCCGCCGCCATCCGGTCGCCTTCATCTCCGGTCATGAAATTCACATAGGCGCCAGCTGAGGCGTAAGGTGCAGAAGCCTTAAAAAACGCACGTGCCCATGCAATACAGGTCTCATCTTGGGCTGCCTCATCCCATCGTCCGTGCACGTTCAGGACAAACTTTGCATCCCGATGACCATATGCCATGGCATCCGATGGAACGCGATTGGCAGCGCCTTCGATAAGCCCCACGAATATCTCACACTGTGGTGAAGGCAACTTGCCCGCGAATTCGACAATCGAATCCAGAGCCCCATCACTAAGTTCCGTGAAATTATGGGACTTCCAGTAGTTCCTTGCACCGGGCGTGAGCAATGGGTCAAAGGCTTGCTGCCACTGTGCGTATGGCTGAACACCAATGTGTTCACCATAAGCGTCTCCGAAACTGCGTAAAGGATCGATCAGCTTCTCACCTTTTGCGATATCACCTGCATAGAAGATGGCCAGCACAACAACTTCTTTGCCATGTACATTTTCAGGAAGAAAAGGCAATGGCGGAGCCTTGCGAAGGACGACCCAAATGTTGAGTTCCTCAGGTGCTGATTTTACAAATTCACGATACTTTTCGAGCACTTGCTTTGCTTGGTCGATGGGAAAAACAAGCAATCCAGCCAATATTTCAGGTCCTACGGGATAGAGCGCGAATTCGAACTGGGTGACCACACCGAAATTTCCGCCACCGCCTCGAATCGCCCAGAATAGATCAGCGTTTTCATCTTCTGAAACGTGTATCTTTCTTCCATTCGCCGTTACCATTTCCGCGGAGACAAGATTGTCGATTGTCATACCGTATTTACGCGTCAACCATCCAAAACCGCCACCCAGCGTCAGTCCTGCAATACCGGTGGTTGAATTAATGCCCACCGGTGTCGCCAATCCATGGGCCTGTACTGCTTTATCAAAATCACCGAGTGTGGCGCCGGGTTCGACATAAGCCCGCCTTTTTTGTGCATCGACGCTTACAGTTGTCATATTGGAAAAATCGATCACCACGCCGTTATCGCACAAAGCACTCCCGGCGATGTTGTGCCCACCACCTCTGATAGATATCTCTAATCCGTTTTTTCGGGCATAAGAGATTGCATGCAAAACGTCATCA
>PKTV01000333.1 GCA_002868985.1 Desulfobacteraceae bacterium
CTCTGAGAATCCACAAGCACTGCAAAATGAATCGGAAACAGGGGATCGCCGACGACCAGCAGGTATTTTTCCTCTGATTCAACCATGCGGTAATAACGGGGCAGGGCCTCCGGTTTGATCTCTGAAAAATGTTCTCTCAAAAAGTCCGCGGCCTCATGGGAATCCACGTCGTCAAATGACAACATGTCGGAACAATCAAAAAACCCAAGCGCGTAAAGAGCGATACTGAAGCTGCTGATATCTTCGTAGATGGGTTTCTCCCTGGGGCACATCATCATTATTTCTTCTATTCTTTCGGTTATCTGAAGGTTTTCCCGGTCCATAGGCGCGCCGTTCGAGGCAAGGACCTTGGCGGTTGAAAAACCGACATCCGGATCGTGTATTGGGTTGTTTTTCATGTGGGAAGCTCCCTGTTTAAGTTTATTCACCTTCATTGGGCCCGCCGGCATTTTCGCTCGGGGGCGGATTGCAATATAAGCGTTAGCAAGGGGCATGCCGGGTGGTGAAAACTTCCGGAGATTTTCATAACACGCTGAAATTAATAATATTTAAAAATGAACAGGGGATGGGGCGCAGAAGATAAAAAAACAGGATGTGTTCAAAAACAAGCAGGACTTTTTTGCTGAGGAAGGGATAAAAGTCCTCAACATACTATTTTTAGAAGAATAAACGCCAGGGCGCAGCTGCTGTTCAAACTTTGAGCAGCTTGGCGCTGTTTGATCAGCCGGCAGCGCGCGCAAAAATAACCGGGTCCGGATATTTCAAGGGTGCCGGACGTTTGTTTGAAAGGCCCTCATCCGATGGTTTTGTCATCCCCGTTATCTCTATCGCGCTGTTTTTTCAGGCGATGGCGGAGAGTATTGCGGCTGATCCCCAGCATTTTGGCGGCCTGGACCTGGTTGTCACTGCACGCTTGCAGGGCTTTGAGAATAAGCATTTCCTCTACCAATTCGATGATATTGGCATGAATATCCTGTTTGGACAGGCGCAGGATTTCCGGAATGATCTCTTCGAGTTTTTCTTTTAAACGATCGATCAACTGCTCACGCGTCAAAGAGTTTAAAAGATGTTCGTCATCGGCGTCGGGGATCATGAGGTTTTGTTCGGCGATCACGTCTCCGGTGCTAAGAAGCACGGCCCGGCGAATACAGTTTTCAAGTTCGCGCACATTACCCGGCCATGAGTAGGCCTCGATCTTGCTCAAGGCCCCTTCGGACAAATAGCATTGGGGTCGGTCGTATTCGGCATTGAACCGCATCAGAAAATAATCGGCCAGGTGGGAGATGTCTTCCCGGCGATGTCGCAGCGGAGGCATATCAATGGAGATAACTTTTAACCGCCAATACAGGTCTTTTCTAAATCTTCCGGACTCGATTTCTTTTTCAAGATTCTTGTTGGTTGCGGCAATCACGCGAACATCGGCCTTGAGGGTCTGATTTCCGCCGATCCTCTCAAATTCGCCCTCCTGCAAAACCCTGAGTAGTTTGCTCTGCACGGTCGTGGACATTTCACCGATTTCATCCAGAAACAGGGTGCCTTGGTCACATCTTTCTATTTTTCCGATATAGGTGCGGTCCGCCCCGGTAAAGGCTCCGCGTTCATGGCCGAACAATTCACTTTCAAAAAGGGTTTCCGGAATGGCTGCGCAGTTAATGGCGATAAACGGTTTGTCTTTGCGGCGGCTGTGATGGTAGACGGCCTTGGCCACCAGCTCCTTTCCGGTGCCGCTTTCACCGGTGATGAGCACCGATATGTTTTCCTGGGCGACCTGGCCAATTATCTTGAATATTTCCTGCATGTTGCGGCTGTTTCCGATAATCTGCAGTGTGTCCTTGTCATAGGGGGCCGAGATCGAAGGTGCGGCCGAGGGAAGACGAACGACCTCCTTCATTTGACGGTTGGCCCGCAGGGCTTCACCGACAATTCGAGTCAAATCCTTGCGATTAAAGGGTTTGATGAGATAATCATATGCCCCCCGCTTCATGGTTTCTATTGCCAGGTCCGTGGTGCCGTAGGCGGTCATGATAATTACGGGCGTTTTAACCTCGATACTTTTAATTTTTGACAAGGTATCGAGGCCATTGATTTCGGGCATCTTGTAATCCAGCAGGATCAGATCAAAATCGTCCGTGGTGATTTTTTCCATCGCTTCCTGACCGCTTAAGCAGGCCGTGACGTTGTGGCCTTTTCTCTTAAAATATCGACTTAAAAAATGGACAAGGCCTTCGTCGTCATCAATGATTAGTATTTTTTCCATGGTTTTCATTTAATGGTTTATCGGATTTTTGTGGAATAAACAAAGAAAATGTGGTTCCCTTTCGAACCTTGCTCTTTACCCTTATAATTCCTTCATGGTTTTTGATCGCGTTTAAGACGAGAGGAAGGCCCAGTCCGGTACCGGAGGCTTTTGTGGTAAAAAAAGGCTCGAAAATATTCTCGATACGATTGTCTGAAATTCCCTGGCCGGTATCGCTGATGTCGATTCTGATGCACGGAACAAGGGTTCCGTTGCGGTTAAAACGATCCACCGATGATGTGATGGAGATATCCCCATGATCGGAAATCGACTCCAGGGCATTGACCAAAAGGTTGATGAGAGCTTCCGCCAGGATTTTTCTGTCGCCGTAGATGGCCGGAAGGTTTTCATCGGTACGGACATTCAGGCGGCATTCCTGGCGATTGACCAAGGGCCTGAAGACAAACAAAACATCTTCTAAAAGTTTTGAAATGACCACTTCCGAAAAAAGGAGATCCTTGGGTTTTGCAAACTCGAGGAAACGGTTTATGGTGGCTTCAATTCTCTTAATCTGCCGCATGGCGACTTGAAAATCCTCTTCACCTTCGGAGGAGTGTTCGACTTGATCCTCGATGGAATCTAAAAATAGCTTCAGCGAAGTGAGCGGCGTTCTTATCTCATGGGCAACCGCCGCCCCCATTCTTCCCATGGCGGCAAATTTTTCGGAACGTTCGGCAATACGTTTTGTTTTCCTTAAAATGATATCCGTTTCTTTAAGTTCGGCTTCTTTTAACTCCACCTTGTGTTCAAGATCATCTTGGCGCTCTTTAAGTTTGAAGGACATGTGTTTGAACGCGCGGAAGAGCATCCCGATCTCATCTTTTCGATCCACCTCCACCAAGGCCTGGTCAAACTGTGAATCCCCTATCAACCCGGCATATTCACTCAGTTTGCGGATGGGCGTGACAATATGAAACGAGACGCCCCAGGTAAGCATCAGCGCGCTGACAATGCCCAATAAAATTGTCAGATAAACGATGCGTTTGTTATTCTTGGCGCTATGGAAGGCTTCTTCACGGTCCTGTTCCACCACAATATACCAGTTTGTTCCGCCGACATTCAACGATGTGCCAAAAACCTCGATGCCCCGGTAATCAAGATAGGCTTTCCTGTCGCTTCTTTTTTGAAAAATGTTTCTAAAACTGCCGGTTTGGGAGATGTTTTGCGTAAAAATTCGCGACGGGTCCTTATGGGCCAGAAATCGCCCGTCTTTGTCGACAAGATAGCATTCCCCGGTTTTCCCCAAAGACAC
>PKTV01000335.1 GCA_002868985.1 Desulfobacteraceae bacterium
GTGACGAAATTGTTTTGCGAAAAAGCGCCCTTATGACAAACGTCAAGGAAACAATCTAACCTCTCGACGGATCTCTCCGATAAAATGGCGCCAGGTTCTTTTCTTGTTTTCGGTGCACCTTGGCTTAACCCAAAATACGGCATTTACGGATAATGTCTTGTATTTTCTAATGGAGATCCAGAGAGGCGAATAGCACTGATATTTTATAAATTATAAAATATAGGAGCGCGCTTCGACGTAGAAATTCATATCGCTTTGAAGAAAATATATGGCAAGTCTAAAAATAAAAAAATCAATATTTATAGAATTTTAGGTGGAATCCAACCGTCAAGTCTGAATCCGCTTTAGAATTAATTGTCGAATCCTAAACTTTTTTCAATTTCCTTCCACTTGACAAGGGATATCGGCTTTAACCCTATTAGATCGCATTGAGGAATCCAACCTACTGTAGAGTTTGGAATATAAAAACAATTTTGCCCCTTGAAAGGTCCATCTTTAATTATCCATCCATCTTGTACAGCAATTTTTTTGCCTGCAAGTTTTTTTGCCTCGGTGGTGTACTTCATCTTTTTCGACGGTTGAAATATCGCTTCATAAAACATGAAAAAATATCCTCACAAAAAATTAAGGACACTCCCTCATATTTTGGAGAATGCCCTTTTTTTCTAATTAAAACTTTTAGCTATACCACAGTAACATTTGTTGCAGCAGGACCTTTGGGACCCTGCTCTATATCAAAGGTTACTCGATCGCCCTCATCAAGAGTTTTGAAACCGGTTGAATTGATACCTGAATGATGAACAAATACATCAGGACCATCTTCTTGCTCGATGAATCCATAGCCTTTGCTACTATTAAACCATTTTACGATTCCATTCGTCATTGTGACATCCTCCTTTCAAAAATTTCTCATAGTTCCAAACTGCAGGTTGCCACTTTAACAAATGGATATTTCCTTCAGAACGAAACTGTCCCGCCAATTAAGGACGGGCCTTTATTGATTGCCTAAATTATAAGATATTCTTGAAAAAAGTCAAGCTGATTATGCGTTACTTTTTTTATAAAGGTTTTCCGCAAGCAAATCAAACGGTTGTGCATCAGACGCCTGATGTTTTTTGAAGTTGTTCTCAATAATGCTTTTGATGTAAAACTCGTATCAACTCCCGGGAACAATGATTCGAGATTCCTGTTTTTCCTTCAATTTATCGACTTCTTCCTGCATCTTATTCAGTGCGATTTTTATGGCACCCGGGTACATTTCCATGGCTTCCTTTAAATTTCTGGCATCAATCGGTGCCTGAATGGGAATCGGCCCCTGGGGGGTCATTAAATTGAGATGCCCCACAAAAATCTGTTTGCGACTTTTATCTTTTAAACCATTGGGTTTGACCGGTGTCAGACGGCGGATAGACATCATGTCGAGATCGCTGAAAGACTCTTCCAGGTAAAGGTTGTCTTGCTTTACCGACAGATCAAGGGTGTTGAGTTCTTTTTCGTCAAACATATTTGTCTCCTTTAATTGGTCAACGATATTTCGAGGATTCTATATCTCAAAATCAGATAGATTTTCAATGAGTTGTTTAAATGTATTTCTGTTATTAAAAGCAATCATATCTTTAACAACATTATATTTCAACTGCAGTGCTTCGTTAAAACCGAAAGCCAAAGTTGAAAACAAAAAACTCAGATCGCCAAAATAATTTTGTTGACATATCCTGTGCCAGGGAGAAAATTTTTCAGACAATTTGTAAACAGTATTCCAGATATCGCTCAGCCTCCGATCATCCATTGTGGAAGGCACCTCGGCTTCAACCTCTCGGCAATACGGCAAATTATAATCGACCACCTGTTGCGGCAACGTAATCTCAAGGCGTTTCCATTGCTGTTGAAGCTGAATTTTTGCTTCACGATTACATTCAGCCAATTTTTGATAGTATTCATAAGACCACAGACCATATGCACGGCACCCGAAAAACCGATCCGGATATATCTGGCAATCTCGCCCCTCTAAAAATGGACACGATGTGATCTTCACCGGGTTCAAAAAAAAATATTCAACCAGTTTTATGTACAGCCGTTTTTTGAGTCTGGCCGTCATATTCTGAAAACATCGGATAACCGCCAGTATCTCAACAAAGCTGGCTTCCGGCAACAACGTACAGCAATGTGTTTTACGCTGACAGTCGCCAGCCGGTATCCGGTCATAGACTTTCATTAACGTATCAAGCGAAGAATCCGAATTAGCAATACAGTCTCTAATGACAGTCCGTGTCAGCATCGTCTGTTTCCAAAAAATAATGGGTTATGAACACGCATAAAATCAAGCTTTTTATCCTAATGGTTTTTCGGTGCTTTTTCAGATTCACCAAAATATCGATTTTCTCCGACCCATTCATATTATCAATGAATTTCTCATTCAAACAACCGATTGAAAGTTTAGAGTTTCAAATGATTGGAAATGCTCTATGGTAGTATGCCCTTTTGAAATGTCAACCTGTCAGTTCATATCTTTGAAATGAAAACCAGGATCTGACCTCGCAAACATTGACGCACCTTGTATTTGAATCGATATCTTCTTTTGACACAACAGGGTTGGGCTCATATCTTTTTCAAAAATGTTCTTGAAAAAGACGTTTGTGTAATGAGAAACTCAATATAATTCGATCACAATTTTAATATAGGAGAAATCCATGTGGCAACGTATTGTCCAATGGCTTGTTTGTGTGGTGTTTTCTGGTGTTTTTATTCTTGCCTGTGCGGGAACTAAGCTTACACATACATGGGTGGATGAAACCTACCATGGAAAACCTGTATCAGACATTCTGGTAATTGGGATAACGCATAAAGAAAAAAATCGGCAATCCTTTGAAGATAAATTCGTTGCAAAGTTAAAAGCCGCAGGGGTTGATGCCGTCTCAAGTTCGGATGTCATTCCTATTCCCGCAGATATGGAATTAAAAAAAGAGGAGATATTGAAAGCTGTCAACAAATTTGAAAATGATGCGGTGATCATTACGCATCTGGTTGGCGTGGAAGAAAAAGAAAGTTACACCCCTGTTGAACGAAATCAGGGAGACTATTTCGGCCACTATGGCTGGGCTTATGGCTATACTCATGAACCGGGTTATTATCGCACGCATACCCTTGTCCGCCTGGCAACCCATCTTTACGATGTTAAAACTGAAAAACTCATATGGTCTACAGAGTCGGAATCATTAGACCCGGGCTCAACCAATCAAATCATTGACGATGTGATTGAAGTGTTGATTCAAGATTTGCAAAAAAACAAACTGCTTCCAACAAAATAAAATCGTGTATCGATTTTATAAAACTTCCGCAAGCCCCGATAAAAAGGGACTTTCAGAACGCTTTGAATACGCCCAAGCCACTGCTGTCCCGACATAAAGTCGGGATGTCCAAGACCCTGTATAATAACAAAAAAAGCCCAGCCGCGGTTCGCTGAGCTTTAATAGCATTGATGGCGTCCCCAAGGGGATTTGAACCCCTGCTGCCGGCGTGAAAGGCCGGTGTCCTGGACCTGGCTAGA
>PKTV01000188.1 GCA_002868985.1 Desulfobacteraceae bacterium
ATTTTGTGTTTCTGAATAACGACCGTAAAAAAACAACCTCCAGTATCATTCGTACGATAACGCCGCCGGTGGTGGAGGGGTTGTCGATACTGGCCGGTTTAATCCAGGGAAGTGTTTTTTGTTGACCGCATGTGGTGGGAATTCGGAAAGGCACCGGTGAACGCGCCCAGTCTACAACGCGGTTAACAAATCCCAAAACAAAAATAATTATCGCCAGATAAGGTATGATAACGCCGAAAAATACCTCACCCCCCGGAAGTTTAACACCTACATAAGCCAGCAGAAATAGAACGACAACCGCTATGAGGGAATACATGTAACCAATATTCATTATATCATTACCTCACTTGATGGCTCCATGACGACGAGATAGAATTTATCCAAAAATTATTTCGAGCTGTTTTGATAAAAAAAGCTCGAGCATGATTTTGCAAAAAATCCAATCTATTTATCGTTTGAAGCCTCCTTACATATATTAATATTATCTAAATCCGGCTTATCCGCCGGCGTCTCACGCACCAAACCCGCCCGCTCAAAAGCCCTGAAAGTCCTGTTTTTCATCTCGTTGGCTTTGAGTTCATATATCTTTTCCCGGCAATTCATGTAAAGGTTAAACGCAATCAGACCGAGTTCATCAATCTTAGACTCAAACAACAACAGCTCACTAAAAAGCTGCGCTTGGAATTCCTCTTTTTGCAGATTATTTCTGATAACATTTTTTAATAAAAAGATAAAACTTGTGGCTTGGGAGGGGGAAAAGTTCTGAACCGCTCTGATTCTGACGATCGGGTCAAGGAAGGATCGCATGATATCATGATCCGTTTCCTTAAGGAGTTCGTCAAACAATCCCGCCAATCCTTGATAGATGGTCCGACCCACAGGGTTGGCAAAAGGATCTTTCTGGCTTTTAAGGAATTTTGCCGTATCGGATGGATACGTCTCAACCGTTGCGGCAAACCACTTTTTTACAATGGCGGTTTTTCTCTGTGCCAGTAATGTATTCAGTCTCATATTCAGGACTGCTCCGAACTCCAAATTTTATCGCCGATCCGCAATGGAAATTAAAAAAGATCCAAAATTTATTAATCGACGGTTCTAAATGGAAATAACAATTAGAATCATTACATTTAAGAGAAGTCCTATAGACATTTTATATATTCATGTCAAGGATAAATGAAAAAAAGATGTCAAATGTAAAAACACAAGTTTTGCGCCCATATTTTTATGTGACTTTTTGTGTTTTACACCATTTTTTTTTATGATGTTTTTATTTACGACAGGATCCAGACTCGCGCCTTCACCATCTGGGGTTGTTGAAAAAATGGGAAACAGATGTTCTACGAGGTTTTTAAAAATTAGGGGGATTGATTTTTCATCAGTTTTTCAGCCATCAAATCCAAAAGTGCAACTTTTTTTGTGCATCAGTGATTGGAGTATCGGTTTCTTAACAGGTCATCGGTCCTGTTTATATTCAAAAGACGCCATTAAAGACCAAATTCGTTTGTTTTCGTCAACAGGGTATTCCGATGAATGCCGAGATTTTTAGCCGCTTTTGTTCTATTTCCATCTACGCTTTCCAGGACATCAGAAATATATTTTTTCTCAAATATGCTTACGGCCTTTTTAAGGGGCATGTCCTTAATTTTCTTTTTACCGATATTATAGGCCGCGTTATTTTCGAGATGGATGATCGGGCCTTTAATAATGGTAAACAATCTTTCCACCAAATTCTTAAGCTCTCGAACATTTCCAGGCCAATCGTATTCGATTAACGTTTTAATCGCTTTTTCAGCAAACATTTTGGGTGGTTTCCCGGCCTCAGAGGAGTTCAATTCCAAATAATGTTTCAGGAGCAAGGGAATATCATCCCTTCTCTCTCTTAAGGGCGGAAGCCCGATTGGAAAAACATTTAGCCGATAATAGAGGTCTTCACGAAATTCACCGTTTAAAATCAAATTTTTAATGTCTTTATTAGAAGCCGCGACAAACCTGACATCGATTTTGACAACCTTCGAACTACCGAGTCTTTCAAATTCCTTTTCCTGGATAATCCTCAAAAGTTTTGCCTGCATGTTGACATCAAGAAGATCGATGTCATCAAAAAAAACGGTGCCGGTATCGGCAAGTTCCAGCTTTCCGATACGGGTACTGCTTGCCCCGGTAAAAGCGCCTTTGTTGTGTCCGAAAATTTTGCTCTCCATCAATGTCGCCGGTATGGCTGCACAATTTACAACCACAAACGGCTGATTCTTTCTATAGCTACGATTGTGTATGGCCCTGGCAACAAGTTCCTTTCCTGTTCCGCTTTCTCCTTGTATTAGTACGGTACCGTCACTCTGAGCAATCGTCGAAATCAACTCAAAGATTTCTCTCATTTTTTTATTTTTACCCACCATTTTTTCAAATGGATGATACCGTTCCAGTTCGTTTCTAAGATACGTCACTTCTTTCACAAGACTTCGCTTTTCTAAGGCTCGCAGAATTACGGTTAAAACATCATCCACGACAAACGGTTTAATGACGTATTCGTAAGCCCCCAACTTAATCGCCTGCACTGCCGATTGAATCTCATTGACAGCGGTCACCATGATAATTTCCGTATTCGGGTCCGTCTCGACGAATTTTTCAAGGAGTTCAAGGCCGTTTATGTCCGGTAAAAGGATGTCGAGGAGAATCAAATCTACCGAGTTTTTCTTAAAAATATCCATCGCTTCCTGACCTGTTCCGGCGAGAAGCACATGGTAATCATCTTTTAAGACCATGTTAAACGACTGGCGTACGCCATTTTCATCGTCAACAACTAGAATTGTATCCTTTTTTTTCATACCCAATCATCCCGATATTCTAAAAAGAGAGTAAAATAGATTTTTTCGAATCCGATCCAATAAAATAAATCGTCGGTAAAAGTCGTCCGATATTAAACCTACTTGAATTTATTAAGCAAACTCTATGCCAGATCGTAAACGACAAACAACATTCTACAATTAATGAAGACTCCTCCACCGCTCAGTTCAATTAGAACAGTTACATGTTCCACAGATGTAATTTGAACAAAAAAATGTGAAAAATTATATCAACATAAAATTTCAGATGCGTCAATTAAGCGGTTTGAATATCAGTTATGCACAGAAAAATGTGCATGAATGCACATTTTTCTGTGCATAACTGATCCTTAACCGTCAAAATAAACAAAGTCTACCAAATCGTTTGAACTTAACAAAACCTTCCGCCGGTCGGTCATTGAAATTGAAAATACCCATACAACAAAGAGTTACGGCAATATGGATAACACATTATAAAGAAAAACCGTTTTTATTTCAAATGTTGATTTCAGATGAACACTTTGGCACGCTTTTTGAGAGAAAGAAATCTAAACAAATAGATTGATAGACATCAAAAATTCACCACCGATATTTCGTAACCAATGACTGTAGTTCTAAGGCAATCTGTTGCTTCCACCTCACTTTCAATACTTCCGTCTGGATGTTATCTATTCTCTTTTAAGTCAAGGTCTATTATTACAAGAGATATTCTTAAAATCTTGA
>PKTV01000201.1 GCA_002868985.1 Desulfobacteraceae bacterium
AAGAAAAATGTTTTTCTTTCTGGAACAAATTGTTTGATTACAAAAAAATTCATTTATGGACTCCTTTTATTCTGCTTTTAATTGTATAAAATCGTATTTAAGAAAATGCAAGCTGTGTGCCACAAATAACTTTTGATCGAAATTGGCTCAATTTTCACACCCCAATATGCTAAAAAACCTTCTTGTCCGCCTATGCTGTGTGGCGGATGAAGTAGGGGGCTGAAATAAAAACTTTTAGGTAAAATATTTTTCCTTTAAAGTTTTTAACGTCAATATTTGTTCTATCCGAACTGTTTCTGGTTAAAAAATACCCAGTTTAATGTATTTAACAGTGCTTGTGGATAAAAAGTATCCATTCCGACCCTTTCTCAGAAGAGACTATTTTCAGCGGCCGGTTAATCTGACTCTCACAGAGTTGGCATGGGCATCAAGACCTTCTATTTCCGCAAGGCGAATGACATCGCCGGCTTCACGATTAAAGGCTGCCTGTGAATATCGGATCAGGCTGGTCTTTTTTATAAAAGTATCCACAGAAAGAGCAGAAGAGAATCTAGCCGTGCCGGCAGTTGGAAGTACATGGTTGGGGCCGGCGATATAATCACCGATGGGTTCCGGTGTATAGTCACCCAGAAATACGGCTCCCGCATTACGGATCTGTCCGACATAAGCCAATGGATCTTTGATGTGAAGCTCAAGGTGCTCGGGTGCAATTTGGTTTGAAAGATCGATTGCCGTATCAAGATCAGACACAACCATTATGGCGCCGAACCTGGAAAGTGCTTTTTGAGCAATCTCTTTGCGTGAAAGACCCTGAAGCTGCTCCTTTACAACGGAGGCCACTGTTTTGGCAGTGTCTCTGGAGTCCGTGACCAATATTGCAGAGGCCAGGATGTCATGTTCTGCCTGTGAAAGGAGATCTGCTGCAATAAATTCAGGGGTTGACGAATTGTCTGCGATGATAAGGATTTCGCTGGGACCTGCAATCATATCAATACCTACGATCCCTGCTACGATTTTCTTGGCAATGGTAACATAAATATTTCCGGGACCGACGATAACATCCACTTTTGGTATGGTCTCGGTGCCGTAAGCCAGGGCAGCAATGGCCCAGGCACTCCCGACCTTGTAGACAGCGTCCACTCCGACCTTTTTAGCCGCAGCCAGAAGATGGGGATTGATCGAGCCGTTTTTGGTGGGTGGCGTTACCATGACGATATGATTGACGCCGGCAACTTTTGCAGGAATGGCGCCCATGAGGACCGAGGAAACCAGCGGTGTCTCGCCCCCCATTCCACCAGGGACATAAAGCCCTGCCACATCGACAGGGTTTATCAGCTGGCCTAAAAGTGTCCCCGGTCTTTGGGTCTGGATCCAGGATTTGGATCGTTGCTGTTTGTGGAAGGATTCGATTTGATTTATTGCTCGATTTAGCGTCCGTATAAAGGGTCGGTCTACACGTTTTGAGGCATCATCAATTTCTTGGCGTGTTACCCGAATGGATGCTGTGGTCAGTTTCGGTGAATCGAATTGGTTCGTATATTTGATGAGCGCCTGGTCTTTGTTTTTTCGCACATCCTCAATAATGCGCGTGACCGCAAGCAGATCTTTCTTTTTAAAGCCCATGCCGCGGTTTACGATGGATGCAATTTTTTTCTCTGCCGATATTGATGGGTAGGTGTAGATTTTCATAATATTTTTCACCTTATAAACAATAACAATTATATTTAATGCATTCAATAGCCAAGAGATGGTGCTTTGTCAACTATGTCTAATCATGAGGAAATAAATTCTCAGAATAAATGATTTTTTTAAACAAAAGATAATACCTTATCCAAATAAAAATACTCATTGACATATTTAATTCTATCTGTACAAATAAATCCCTTTGTAAAGTATAACCCGGGTTAAGCGGTTCAGGATTCAAGGTTCACGGTTTAGCAACGCCAACATCCCAACTTAAAAGGAGTTATAAAGAATTCAGCAACACTTATCAGTTCTCCCAATGGATGATTG
Organism: Desulfobacteraceae bacterium; assembly: GCA_002868985.1. GTDB lineage: Bacteria > Desulfobacterota > Desulfobacteria > Desulfobacterales > UBA11574 > UBA11574. Next base: position 2,014 of record PKTV01000201.1, read on the forward strand.
TTGCATATAGCTTTAAACAGACCGCAATGAGCTGTAACTGAATGTCTTTTTGAACTTTGAACGTTGAACGGGGAACTCGGAACCGCTCAGTTTAGGTATAAGATTATTCAAACATATATTACATGGAGGAAACCAATGATGGAAAACAGAATTTATAACTTTAACGCCGGTCCTGCTGCACTTCCCCTTGAAGTGCTTGAAAAAATCAAGGATTCATTCTTAAACTTCGGCGATTCCGGTATGTCGATCACAGAGATCAGTCACCGGTCAACCTTGTTTGACGATGTCATAAACGATGCCGTTGCCAGAACCCGGCGACTGTTGAAGCTTGATGACAAGTTTCAGGTATTGTTCATCCAGGGCGGTGCCAGTTTACAGTTTTCTATGATACCCTTGAACCTTCTCGGAGAAGGTGATACCGCAGACTATGTGAACACAGGCACCTGGTCCACAAAGGCCATCAAGGAAGCTGAAATTATGGGTAAAACCATAAATGTTGTGGCATCTTCCGAAGATAAAAATTTCTCCTACATTCCAAAAAATATATCGTTTAACAGCAATGCGGTCTATGCACATATTACATCCAACAATACCATCAAAGGGACCCAATGGGCCTCTTTTCCGGAGACAGGCGGTGTTCCCCTTATCGCCGATATGTCCTCCGATATTATGTCAAGACCTCTTGATGTCGATAAGTTCGGCCTGATTTATGCCGGCGCCCAAAAAAATATCGGTCCTGCCGGCGTATGTATGGTCATCATTCGGGATGATATGCTGAAAAGGGTGCCGGATACGCTCCCGTCCATGCTAAAGTATACCACTTATGCTTCCAAAAATTCGATGTTCAATACGCCGCCTTGCTTTTCAATTTATATGATTCAATTGGTCATGAAGTGGCTGGAAGAGAGCATCGGCGGCCTTGAGGAAATGGCAAAGATGAATCAAACAAAGGCCCGGATACTTTATGAAGCCATAGATGCCAGTGGTTTTTATCAAGGAACGGCTGAAACGGATAGTCGTTCTTTGATGAATGTCACTTTTCGTCTTCCGGATGAAGCACTTGAAAAACAGTTTGTTGAGCAGGCGCTTAAAAACTCAATGGGCGGTCTTAAAGGTCATCGATCCGTAGGGGGATGCCGCGCATCGATTTATAATGCAACGCCGATGGCGGCAGTAGAAGCCCTTATTGATTTTATGAAGAACTTTGAGCAGAAAAACGGGTGATTGAGGGGTCAGGGAGTTACTTTTGTAAAAAGCAGTTCAAACATCCAAAACATAATTTAACTGCCGATTTTTCTATTAATTTTAAATAATGGCAAGCCCAGAGAAATGGATTTGCCCTATATAGAAAACGATATCACAATAATTTTGAAGCCGTGATATTTATAGAATCATGGTAAAAATCGCCACAATTATCGTTTGGTGATATGGTATTGTGGTATCACAAAAAAAACAGGCACTTGATAGCTGTTGGTAATTGCAGGTATCTCAGGTTCGCCCGATATTTTAATTTGGAGATATCA
>PKTV01000255.1 GCA_002868985.1 Desulfobacteraceae bacterium
TCACGGGACAGGAAGGCGTACGTCTGTACGCCGCAGCCGGAAACCCGCGGAGAACGCCGAGCAGGACAAAAAGGGCCATTTATGGATGGACACTAACTAAGCATTTAAAATAGTGACACAAATAAAAATTATTATAATTATAAATAAATATACATCGCGAAAATTGTCAATAGATCTAACCCGATAGATCAATGTATTTATGTAAAAATTGTTGCTTTAGGTGTTTATTTAAAAAACCATATATCGATCCATATCGGCCACCATTTCAGCATTTTTTGCCTGGGTGGCAAAGTCTTTGAAACCGACTCCTGGAACTTCATCCTCACGTCCGTGCAGTCCATGAGATCTGAAACTGACATCACATATGGCCAGTCTGGCTTTACCCACCAGTTTCTTGAAATCAGGTTTCAGCGTCAGAAGCACACCTGTTCCGGTAAAAAATATTTGAATATCTTTTCCTTTTGAATGGGCGGCGCGGGTCAGATTGACAACATAGTCAAGATACTTGTCGGTATTTACGAGAATACCGAGTGAATCAGCCATAGCCTATACTCCTTATCAAAATTGAATTCATTTACGACCTACCACCAACAAATGACCTTATCGTGTAAAAAAACATCATCCACAAGCCCTTCCCAGTCAACATCATCTCCATACAGCATGGTTACAGATGACTGGTGATCTTTGGACACAGCTTCACCAAGCTTTTCCACAGTTTCATCCGGCTCGGATCTTAAAATATTAAGCACTTTCATTTTCATTGTCCTTTAAAATGGTATGACAAGATCAGCTTCATGAATTTTGATACCCACATCTGCCAGGGTAATGTATTGGAAGCCGTATTTTTCCACATTGCCAGAATTATTGGAAAACCTTTCACCTTCCATTTCATCCAAAAATTCCATATTGTCACTATACGCCTCATCCATGTTGGCAATTTCATGGTGGAGAACGAACATCTGAACTTCGGTGGCTTCGAGTAAAAGGCCAAGGCTCGTTCGAAGCCCCTCATACTGTTGATCGGGATCCTTGATGACAACCGCAACTTTTTTCATGATGACTGTTACCCCTTTTTAATAAAATATCTTGTGTGGCCTTCGGAAGCATCTACCATACCGATAAATTGATTTCCCCCTTTGTTTCCAAAATCAGGAATGTCCTTTTTTGAACCCGGATCTGTTCCGAGAATTTCCAGAATTTCACCGGATGCCATTCCTTTTAAGGCTTTTTTAGTTTTTAGAAGCGGCATGGGGCAACCTAGACCGCGGATGTCAAGGACACTGTTTGTTTGAACATTTTCAAGATCCATAAAAATTTAACTCCTTTATAGTATTAAAATACAACAAATTTTTCAGTTTCTTCATTCCACATGGCGACCAGAACCCAGGTCAGAAAGAAGGTCAATACAAGAGGTACGGTGATTTGCCAGGTCATGACATCCGGCAGGAATATGTCTTGGCCGAGCTTTTCGTTGATTCCGCTGACTTGTAAAAATTTGGCTGTTAAGGAATTGGTAAGCGCAAATGCAACCATCGTCACCATGAGTTTGGTTTGCCCTTCACCCACACGCCACAATGTACTGCTGGCACACCCTCCGGCCAACAGCATTCCGATGCCGAAAATAAAGCCGCCGGTCAGGCTACCCAAAACAAAAGGGTGATAAATTCCCATGGCCGGCTCAACGAGATAAGCGCCTTTGATTACGGATGATCCAGCGAAATAAATGATAAGACTGACCGCTACCGCTTTCACCATTTTTGCCTCACCGGTCATGTATGGATCTCGAAAGGCTCGCACAAAACAAAATCGTGAGCGATGCATGACCAGTCCGATCAAAAAGCCGAAAAAGAGCCACCCGCCCACCTGGGTTTTGTCTGCAAATGCATAGACATAAAAGACAACGATAACACCGATGGCGACCACTCCTCCTAAATACGGTTGGATTTTTACCCAATCAAATGCCTTGGATTTTGTTTTATCTTTTGGTTTTGAATAGACGGCCTGGCTTGGAAGATGTTCCATTTCCCAGAGAAGATAGCGCAAACCGACCCATGCACCGGCACCCAAACCGATCATCATGGCGAATCCGCCTGCTGACAACATGGCCACTGCAGAGAAAAAGCCGCCCACATTACACCCCTTTGCCAGGGACGCGCCAACACCCATGAGTATTCCGCCCGCAAGACCTTTGGCATATTCGAGCTTGGGCGCTGGGCGGATTTTAAACTGCCGCGCCATTAGGGCTGAAACAAATGCCCCGATTAAAATACCGGTATTAGATAGAGAAACCGGATGAAACCACGGATCCAACGGGCGTTTATCATATGCACCCGCCAGGTACCAAAACCAATTTCCCCAATCATTGTAGCCAGCGGCGATCGTCCAAGGGCTTTCCCAGAGAAAGATCATCAATGCTATGATGGCGATCAACATACCGGCCAACCATGCAGGCCATTCCTGTTCAAAAACAGCGCTGTAATATTTTTGTATTTCCGTTTTCATATCATTAAGCTCACAATTAATTCTGATTCGATGAAGACGTTCCGAATATTTTTATATCTGCTCCATCTGCCTTCTCTCTAATAAGAGAGAGGGCAAGGGATGGAGGCATATGCAAGGCTTTATCTGCTTGCATGTAACGAACAGGGAGCAAATAAATCTGTCCCTGTTAGTAGCGTAATGTGGCCGACAGATACACATTCCATACTTTGTCGACAACCGGGAACAACGCATCAAAAGAGGTTAACTCATCGATTTTGACCGGTGCACCCAGCGGATTTCCACTGCCGGTATAGTCGTAATCATAGTACTGACCGCCAAGTTGTACGAAAAATTTGGGACCGAATATCGGCTGAATATAATAGGCCTCATATACCTGTCCCCGGGCGGCGAGCTTGCTGCTGACCAGCGAATCTTCGGCACCGGTAAAATTGAACCAGTATTTGGACCCATAGTTATATTCCAGACCCAGTTTGGCATCCAGCGGCATGGGGAAAATGGCACCGGCATAAACCATGTATCCGTCCTGGCTCTCGAGGTTTCCGTTGGAACTCAACAGCCCCTGACCCATGATCTCGTAAAATGGATTTTTTGAGATCTGTGATGGGGACGTATGACTCCAGGAACCGGCTAAAAAGAGATCGATATTTTTATCAAACCGCTCGGTAAGGTTTGTTCTCAGCAGCAACGACGCAGCATCCCAGTCGCCGATGTTGGTGGAGGGTTCGAGCCGGCTGATATACCCACCGTAATTTTTTTCAAAGTTGTAAGTGCCGTCATCATTCTTATAAGCGATAAACGGCATGACGGTCAGGCCGGTGAACCCGTCGGTCACATCCCATGCATGGGCGTAGAGGAACGTGGCATTGGTGGTATCGTTATCAAAAAGAGTGGCAATGACCCCGCCCAAGTGAACGTCATTCAGATCCGAAGCGCTGCTCAATGAGCCGCTGTTGCCATAACCGCTTTCGAAACCAACACCGTAACAGAGTTTGACATCAAAACCGGGAATGTTGGTGACATCCTCCAGACAGAA
>PKTV01000349.1 GCA_002868985.1 Desulfobacteraceae bacterium
CTTGATAGAATACTTACCATCAACCAGATGGGGATTTTCCAGCTCTATATCGGAGAGATCTATCTGCTCTGCATTCGGCTTGAGTTCCTTTTCCACCCGCATGCGATCTAACGCATCTTGCTCTAATTCCTTAATTCTACGCTCCAATTCTTCATAGGTTGGTCTTTTGGCCATAGGAATAACCTCAAGTCAAAAAAGCAAAGTATTACCTTTTATGTAATTGGAAATTAACGAATTTAACCATACATGCAATATATTTTAATATATCAAAAAACGTTTCAGGGCCAGCAAAAAGTGATTTCTGTTTGGACAACAATCCGTTGAGTATATTTTTTTGGGAACCTTTTGGCCACTTCCTTGTCTAATAAAACCAAAGAACAAAAAAATACAGGAGGTAAAAAAATGATTCTCAAGAAAAAACTTTGTATCATCGTCATTCTCACTGTTATGTTGATGACAACCGCTGTTTCGTACGCACAGCAAGAAACCAATGTTGACAAAACCTTGTCCCCTTATTTCCTTATCAATAGTGATGACCCGGATGTGGATCGACTCCCTTTGAAATCCACGTTTGCCAAAGTCCATATTTCAGGCGTCATTGCGGATGTCATTGTCACACAGGTCTATAAAAACGAAGGTAAAACGCCGATAGAGGCCATCTATGTCTTTCCGGCCTCCACAAAAGCCGCTGTTTACGGAATGAAAATGACCATCGGCGAACGGACCATCACAGCTAAAATTCTCGAGCGTGAAAAAGCTCGACATGAATACAATCAGGCAAAACAGGCCGGAAAAAGCGCATCGCTTCTGGAACAGCACCGGCCAAATGTTTTTCAGATGAATGTGGCCAATATCCTGCCTTCCGATGTCATAAAAGTTGAACTCAAATATACCGAACTTCTGATTCCCACAGATAAAGTGTACGAGTTCACCTATCCCACGGTTGTAGGGCCACGGTACGTGGATCAGCAGTCCGATGAAGCGGGCTCTGCTGAAACGTGGACGTCCAATCCATATCTTCGCCAGGGAGAACCGCCCACCTATGTGTTTAATATGTCTGTCCATATTGCAGCAGGTCTTCCCATCAAAGACATTGCCTCTACTTCACACAAAACCCGAATCGATTACAAGGGTCCTTCCTTTGCCACCATTAATCTTGATCCGACTGAAAACCAGGGCGGCAACCGGGACTTTATTTTGAAATATCGGCTTGCCGGCGATAAGATTCAAAGCGGTCTTCTTCTTTTTGAAGGAGAGGATGAAAAATTTTTCCTGCTCATGATGCAGCCCCCAAAAAAGGTAATAAAAAGCCAGATCCCGCCCCGTGAATATATCTTCATCGTTGATGTATCCGGATCCATGCACGGCTTTCCTCTGAATATTTCCAAAAAATTACTCAAGGATCTCATCGGCAACCTTCGCCCAACAGACCGGTTCAATGTTCTCTTGTTTGCCGGCGGTTCCCAGTTGATGGCGGAACAATCTTTGCCGGCCACTCCCCAAAACATCGCCCGTGCCATAAACACCATTGAACGGCAGCGAGGGGGCGGTGGCACCCGGCTTTTGCCGGCACTTCAAAAAGCACTAGCTCTTTCTAAAACCGAAGGATTCTCTCGAAGCATCGTCATCGCTACCGACGGGTATGTTTCCGTTGAAGAAGAGGTTTTTGACCTGATGCGAAACAATCTCGGGGATGCCAATATGTTTGCTTTCGGCATCGGCTCGAGTGTCAACCGTCATCTGATCGAAGGCATGGCCAGGATAGGAATGGGAGAACCCTTTGTCATCACGAAACCTGATCAGGCATTGATCACGGCAAAAAAATTCCGCAAACTCATTGAATCGCCGGTATTAACCGGAATCAAGGTCGACTTCGGCAAATTCAAGGCTTACGACGTGGAACCGCCAAGCATTCCCGACGTGCTGGCAGATCGCCCTGTTATTGTTTTCGGTAAATGGCGCGGCAGTCCTTTCGGCACCATTTCTTTACAGGGCTACACCGGCAAACACCGCTTTTTGAAAAAAATCGATGTCTCAAAAACAAAGGCCATAGAATCAAATTCGGCCCTTCGCTACCTCTGGGCGCGGCACAGAATTGCCTTGTTGGCCGACTACAACAGACTTAACAAACAGGACGAACGGGTCAAAGAAGTGACAAACCTTGGCCTAACCTACAACCTTTTGACCGCATACACCTCATTTGTCGCTGTGGATACGCAGATTCGTGTTCAGAATGGTCAGGCTGTCACCGTCAAACAGGCCCTTCCCCTGCCCCAGGGTGTTTCCGACTATGCTGTGGGAGGAAACAGAACCTTTTCCGGAAAAGCTTATTCTTTCCATGGCGCTGCGCCCTCGGTGCTGGGCATGAGAAGTAAAGTTGTTGAAGAAAGCATGGCGCAAAAAAAGGAAGCTCGGCTGACCACCGAGCCTGAAATGGATGCTGCTGACCGTGATAAGAACGTTATCGAACTGGGGGAAATTACGGTGACCGGAAGTTTGTCTGAAAAGTCCATCCGGGAACTTTTTGAAAAACAGATGCATTCATTTAACACCTGCTACAAACAGGCACTGAAACAACAATCTCAATTAAAAGGAAAGATTGTTTTCAGACTGGTTGTAGATCCCGTCGGAAAGATCATAACCGTTCATCTGGATAAAGGTGTCAATAACCCCAAGGCGTTTGAAACCTGCATGCTTCAGAAACTTAAAAAGCTGCACTTTCCAGCACCCAAAAATGGGATAAAAACCGTAATTCAGGTTGCATTTCTTTTGAAATAAACATCGAAAGACAGTGATGCGCCAAAATAAAGATAGCCGTCTGTCTCAGAAATCGAGACAGGCGGCTATCATGACCGCTCATTACCTGAGGGGTCGGGGTGTTCTTATTGTAAACACATATGTTCGTGTTCACGCGGCGTGCTTCCCGTTGGACTCTGTTCTTTCTTTACGATCCTTTAACCACGAGTTTACACGGTTTTAAAAAAAATTATCCATGGAGCGATTTAACAAATAAGGTTCTCCTCCAATTTAGTTGGAGAAGAGGGTCCAAGGATTCGAGGGGTCAAGGATTCAGGGGTTTGTTTTCTAAAGACTTTATCAGTGCCTTTAACATTCTTTCGATTTCTGCGATGTCTTTTTGTAGTGTACCCAATTCACCTTTTTCAATTAAATCTAAATCCCCTGCCAATAATATCTGCGTTTCCAATTCGCAAACAGAACCATAAGATATGTAAAGCATCCTAACGTAATCCAAGGTTGTCTTTCTTCCATATCCTTCTGCTATATTGGAAGGAATAGACACAACAGATCTTCTTATCTGTGAAGTTAGACCGTATCTTTCTTCCGTTGGGAATTTTGCTGTTATTCTATATATCTCTAAACAGAGTTCGTATGACTTTTGCCAGACTTTTAACTCTTTGTAATTCTTTAGCATTTTTATCCGCCTGTTCTGTGGAGGATCACTCGAACCCCTGGCCAAGACCGATCAACCTTACTATATTTTCAATAAACCATCATTATTATGAAGCTTA
>PKTV01000025.1 GCA_002868985.1 Desulfobacteraceae bacterium
AAAATCCCATAGATACACTGGAGGGATCTTGTCTCTTATTTGAATTTGTCCCGAGATACCCCGAACGTCGTGATCTCTATTCAACCAAGAGAACCATTACGATGAATTCAAATTTAAATTAACATTTCAGTTACATGCAACAACAATGCCAAAAGCAGGGTTTAGAAAATAGGAAAGAGAAAAGAGATAGAGCTTGCGGCAGCGTCAGATTTGAGAAGTGCTCTGTTTTTGGATTGATGATTTATGATTGTTGATTGAAGGCGTCGCTTCGGTCCGACAATTTAATTTTTCATTTTTCAATCTTCAATTTTTAAGTGATCAGCCTCCAACCTCGAACCTCAAACCTCCAACAGCCGAAGACTCATTCTCTTCCCTCTTTTCTCTTTCCTATATTTGACTTATTGATTGACAACGTCCTTAAAATCCAACATTATTTCCGGGACATAACATCAGCATTTTTAGAGGGGTTTCTAATATGGATTTATGGCAGCTCAATATTTTTTGTAAAGTCATTGAATTAAAGGGTTTTTCAAAAGCCGGTAATGCTATTCACCTATCTCAACCCACCATCAGCAGCCACATCAAAGATTTGGAAAATCATTTTGCTTGTCAACTCATCGATCGGCTCGGCAAAAAGGCGGTTCCCACCAAAGCCGGCGAGTTGTTATATCACTATGCGCGAAAGCTCATTGCTTTACGCGATGAAACCGAAGCTGCAATGGCTGAGTTTCATGGAAAAATCAAGGGTCGCCTGGTCATCGGCGGCAGCACCATTCCCGGGGGATATATTCTTCCAAAGTGCATCGGTGCATTTACAACGATTTATCCTCAAGTTACCATTTCTCTGATTATCGGCGACACCGACCAAATTATCCGGGATGTTCTTTCCGGGTCGCCGGAATTCGGCATTGTTGGTGCTAAAACATCGCACAAAAATATTTACCAGGAAAACCTAATCGAAGATGAAATGAGGCTTATCGTCACTTGTGATCACAAGTGGGCCGAGAAAGAACATATCAGCCCGGATTTGATGTTTAAAGAACCATTTATTGTCCGTGAGCGCGGTTCCGGCACTTTAAAATCGATCAAGCTGAGTCTAAAAGAAAAAGGCTACACCAGTGAAAATTTAAACATTATCGCGGAAATGGGAAGTACGGAAGCAGTTATCCAGGGGATAAAAAGCAAAGTGGGTGTTTCGATCCTCTCCACCGTCGCCGTCGCTGAAGAGTTGAAAGCAGGGACTTTAAAAGCACTGACCATTAAAGAGCTGAATCTCAAGCGAAGTTTTTATCTCATAACACACAAGCAAAGAAGTCCATCACCGTTGTGCAAGGCCTTTACAAAGTTTCTTAAAAAAGAATTTTCTGATGATTGACACCACGATTCAGAGCGCCATCGGATTTACCCACCGAACCCGTAACATTGGGCCAGCAATTTTCGTGTTGCATCACTCACGTTACGACTGTTCAAATCTTTGTTTGAAACCCAACTCACATCAACAGCATCATCTCCGGCCCTGAGTTCGCCGCTGATATAATCAGCAGCCAAGTCAACTATCACGTAGTGAAATCGAATATGGCCATCTTCGTCACGCTCAATCACATCAAATGTATAAATAGGCTTCTTGGCCTGAATCACAATCCCGGTCTCTTCAGCAATTTCTCTTTCTGCGGCCTCTTGGATGGTTTCTCCCAATTCGACGCAGCCACCGGGAATAGACCACTGCTTTTGGGCAGGCGGTTTGCCACGCAAAACCAGCAAAACCATGTCTTCTTTAAAAACAACAGCACCCACCGCCACCCTCGGGTGATTCGGATAACTGCCGCTAAATATTCTGTTTGAATGATCCATGAGTCGTTGGGTTGGATCTAATGTACGTGTTCATGGGGTGGTGCTCCCCCGCTTCACTCTGGTGTCTATGTGTATAGTGCTCTTTCCGCTGCCCCCTTTACCGCTGATGATAATCTTCATTCAGCCTTCTCTTTATGGTTTTTTTCAGCCTGGGCCATCGCCTTTTCTACTTCTTTTTGCATTGCAGCCGGAAATTTGTCCATGGCCTCTTCCAGGGTCCGGGCTTCAAGTAGGGACTGAAGGAGTAGAGGCCCGGATGGCGACATCAACTGGGTTTGTCCCATAAAAATGGGGTCACGGCTGTCATCATCCGATCCATCGACTTTTATGGGTGTGAGTCGACGGATGGCAGCAACTTTTACATCAGTAACGGAATCCTCACGGTATAAATTGTTCCGATCGACATTTAAATTAATCTCGGCCTTTTCGGGGCGACTCGGCATGTTTCAACTCCTTTCTTATGATGTGTTTTTGATTTTAAAAAACAGCTTTTGCACTGTAAAGTCCCAGACCGATATCAAAAGGATTGGTGCTTGTCCATCATTATCCGCAATTAAGCGGTTCTGGGTTCCCTGTTCAACGTTGATCTTTAATCCTTGAACCTTCAACCCTGAACTTTGAACACTGAACCTTGAACCTTTTTTAAACTCACCATCGATCGATCTGATTTTAAGTACGGAAGCGAATATCTTTTCACACTTATCTCAAATGCTTCTGTATCACCGTCCAGCAGTATAGCCTGCCTTTTATTAACCGATGAACGCAACAACTGAAAATCATCGCAAGATACGTTTCCTCTCATGGCAATGATAGCGCCCTCTTTATTGAGAAAAGGAAGGGCTGTCATGGCAAAGTTTGTCATGGAAGAGAGCGCTCGACTGATAATGACATCAAATTTTTTTTTAACACCCGGTTTGTTGGCAAACTCTTCTGCCCGAATATGTAAAGCATCTATATTTTTAAGTTCCAGTGTTCTGATAATATGTTTTAAAAAACTGACTTTTTTTCGGGAAGCGTCGATCATCGTAACAGATAAAGACGGCAAAATAATCTTCAGGGGAATTCCGGGAAATCCGCCACCGGTTCCGATATCAAGTAACGATGCGTTCGAAGGAATAATTTTCACCGGTACGATGGAATCCAAAAAATGTTTTACCGCAATCTCAAAGGGATCGGTAATGGCTGTCAGATTTGTCTTTTGATTCCATTTCATAAGTTCGATCGCATGGATTGCAAATTTTTCTGTTTTCCGCTTATCGATTTCAATATCAAGATTTTTTGCGCCTTCATAAATTAGATTTTGCCATTTTTTGGATCCGACTTGCATCATTTCATGCATATAATTTTACCTTAAAATATTTTCCCGGCAGGCTACGCTGTATCGGAGTTGCTAAAAATTAAGGGTTCGAAACTTGAGTATTGACCTGGATATTACAGACTGATATCGTAATGCCTGAATCTTGTATGAAAATTGATGAAATTTTATAACCCTTAATCTAAGAACGTTTAACAACATCATAGCATTATGCATTTTACCCAAATGATAAATCGGATGATGTTCTCCTTTTTCTCATCAATTTTTACCCCAAAGGGCAACCCGGAG
>PKTV01000307.1 GCA_002868985.1 Desulfobacteraceae bacterium
AGAATTTGAAATAAATAGAATATTTAAATAAATGGAAAAATTGAGGGTGACTTTTTCTGAATGGAAACGAAACTACCTGGTGGTCCTGCGATCCATCAATTGCGAGCATTTCAAGAGCACCCCCCCGCCAAGGGCAATGAAACTGCTGATCATAAAAAGTGTAAATGTTCCCAGTGGTTCAAACAGATATCCATTTATGAAAAACCCGACCATTAACCCAAGCCCATAGGTTACGGCGTTATTTACCGCCTGTCCCAGGGTTTTGGCTTCATTTGGCGTTATTGAATCAATATAGAGAATGCTGGATACATGAAACGCACCGTACGTGACGGCATGTAAAATCTGCAAAAACAGAATGAACGCAGGAGACGTCGCAAAAAAGAGGCCCAGCCATCTGAATACCGCCACCATAAAAGAAAAAAACAGAACATTATCTGTGGAAAAACGCTTAAAGATGATATCGGATTTTATCATCACGATAATCTCTGCAATGGATGCCAGTGCCCATGAAATGCCGATAAATGTCTTACCGTAACCCAGATTTTCAAGATGGATGGAATAAAAACCGTAGTATGCTCCATGGCTTACCAGCATTAAAAAGGCACAGAACAGAAATACAATCACACGCCTTTTTAAAAGCACTTTGGCTTTTGAAGAAAAAGAGGTGTGTTTTTTGATCTGAATGTCAGGGATTTTGATGGAAATGAGCGCTTGTGCCAGGGAACCGAAAAAAATGAGTATAATGATGATTTCGATGGAGTAAATATCTATGATTTTGCCGAGCAAAAGAACCGTCATAATAAATGCAATTGACCCCCATCCCCTCATTTTTCCATAGCTTTTCTTTCTTGTGCCCAATACGTCCATGGTAAAGGCTTCCAGAAAGGAAATGATCGGAGAGTAAAATATCCCGTAAAAAACGGTGATGAACAGCATTGCCCAAAAATCGGTTGTATAGAGATAAAATGCCCATATTGCGGTACTGATAAAACTGCATAATATGTATATGGGTCTTCTGATGTAAAACCGATCGGCCAGCCCTCCCCACACCAGCGGAAATAAAACCAGAGCAATGGATCTGATGGCCGACAGAACACCGATTTGGAACCCGCTAAAATCGAGATGGTAGCAATATAAATTAAAATAGGGTAAAAATACGCCCATAACGCCGAAATATAAAAAATACTGGGAACCGATAACCAGCCTGAACGAATTTTTAGGATAATTGTCCATAAATTTTTAATATTTATTATTAAAGTTTTGCACCCGAATATGGCTTAAACGCCTTTGAAGTCAAGGGCAAAAATAAATTTGTTAAAGTAGAATATTTCATTGGCGTATTATCGTGCGGCACTAAAATACAAAGTAATCATTAATTAAGAAGATCGTTACAGCCTAAAATACAGCCGTTCGAAATATCATTGTATCGTTTTACGAGACCATCAATATTTTATTTATGGTTAAAACACAATTTTTATGTTACCAGTTATATCTTTACGAATCTTTACAAATCTTTACAAGTTTTCTTTACAAACGCTGACTGAGATGTTAAATAATTTAAATTAAAAACAGCTAGACTTTTTATCGCCCTGTCACTATTTGAAACGCTCGGTTTAGGTAATTGTAAGCTTTAACGATTAGGAGCTTTAAAATGGACTATATCAAAATAAGATTCACCAAAGATTTCGATCAGCTCGATTCTAGGTTTGAAAAAACTGTTGAGGATCTATTCAGAACGATAAATCCGATGTTTACGATTGCTGAGCAAAAATGGAAGCCTCAAATGGACATGTATGAAACCCCTGACGAAATAATTATCATGGGTGAGATCGCCGGGGTTAACAAAGAGGATCTGGAACTTGAAATCAGCGGTAAGGCAGTCAAGATTCAAGGAAAGCGTAGCCAATTTCCTCGAATAGATAACGCCAAATACAGACTGGCGGAAATACAGTACGGTAAATTTGAGCGAGTCCTCTATTTTCCTTCGCCAATTGATCCTGAAGTCGTATCAGCATCATACACGAACGGTTTTCTCCAAGTTCGACTTGCAAAGCTCGTACTGGACAAAACCTTCAAAGTTCCAATTTCAGAAGAATAGCTGTTGAATGATTTATTTGAAGCAACGTCTGGAAAGATGACATAAAATCTGGCCTTAATTCTTGACTTTGATTCATAAATGCCGGATCGAATTCGACATAGATTAGTTGGAGGTTCTTATGACAGAAAAGCACAAAACAACTGAAATCAGCGCGGAAAAAATTCCGGAAACTCTTCCGATCCTACCTTTGTTTGACGCCGCTCTTTTCCCCAAAATGGTTTTGCCCCTTGTTGTTATGCAGCCGGAATCGATTCAACTGGTGGATGAAGCCATGTCCCAGAATCGACTCATAGGACTTGTTGTTGCGAAAAAACCGGTAGAGGAAAATGTGAACATGCGAGATAGCCTGAATACCGTGGGAACCGTTGCATTGATCCTTAAAATGGCAAAAACAGAAGATAACAAACTGCAATTATTGGCCCAGGGTTTGGGTAGATTCGAAGTTAAAAAGTATGAACAGGAAAAGCCGTATCTCAAAGCCAGTGTCAAGCACATTAAAGACATTGAAACAAAAGACAAAGAGATAGACGCTTTGATGTCCAACATGATCGATCAGTTCTCAAGGGTTGCCGAACTTTCTCCGGGTTTGCCTCAGGAAATCGTGGTGATGGCCAAATCAATACAGGAGCCCGGCATATTGGCCGATATGATTTCTTCCACCATCAATTCCAGTCTTGAGGAAAAACAGCAGGTTTTAGAGATTTACGATATAAAGAAGCGGTTGAAAGAAGTCACACGGCTTCTAAACTATCAGTTGGAAATATTAGAACTGGGTAGCAAAATCCAATCCCAGGTTAAAGGGGATATGGATAAAAGGCAGCGGGAATACTTTCTTCGCGAGCAGCTTAAAGCAATTAAAGAAGAATTGGGTGAAAAAGATGAGGCTGCTGTTGAAGTTGAAGATTACAAAGCAAAAATCGAGGAAAAAAATCTTCCCGAGGAGGCCCGAAAGGAAGCTGAAAGGGAACTGAATCGCCTTTCTAGAATGCATCCCTCTTCAGCTGAATATACGGTGGCCTCCACATATCTGGACTGGTTGACGGCACTTCCCTGGCATGACAGTACAGAAGACAACATGGACATTGCAAAAGCCAGAAAAATATTGGACCAAGATCACTTCGGACTTGATAAGGCCAAACAGCGAATTATAGAATATCTTGCGGTGCGCAAGTTAAAACCGGAGTCAAAAGGGCCCATCCTGTGCTTTGTCGGTCCTCCCGGCACCGGGAAAACATCTCTGGGCCGTTCTATCGCCAATGCTTTGGGGCGAAAATTTTTTCGAATTTCGCTGGGCGGCGTACGGGATGAAGCTGAAATAAGAGGACATCGTCGAACCTATATCTGGGCGCTTCCCGGCCGAATTATTCAAGGGATTAGACGATCCGAGTCAAACAATCCGGTGTTTATGCTGGATGAAATCGACAAGGTGGGAAGTGATTTTCGAGGAGATCCGTCGTCCGCTTTGCTGGAAGTTCTTGATCCGGAACAAAACTTTTCCTTTTCCGATCATTATCTGGACGTACCTTTTGACCTGTCAAAGGTCATGTTTATCACCACCGCCAATATACTTGATACCATTCCTCCGGCGTTGCAGGATCGGATGGAGGTATTGAAGCTTGTCGGATATACCCTTGAAGAAAAAGTAAAAACTGCCGTTCGTTACCTTATTCCTCGCCAACGCGACGCCCACGGACTCAAAGCCGGTCAAATAAAATTTACAAAGGGCGCTATCAAACATATTATTTCCGGATATACCCGTGAGGCCGGTTTGAGAAATCTTGAACGGGAAATCGCAAATATTTGTCGTGGTGTTGCAGCCGGTATCGCTGAGGAAAAAATAAAGTCAGCTACAATAAACGTTGAAACTATCTTCGAGTACCTGGGCCCTGTAAGATTGACCCATGAAGGCAAAGCCAGAACGTCAATTCCCGGCGTAGCCACAGGTCTCGCCTGGACACAAACAGGGGGAGAACTTCTTTTTGTAGAAGCCACCTCCATGAGAGGGAGTAAGGGGCTTACATTGACCGGCCAGCTCGGAGATGTCATGAAAGAATCCGCAACTGCGGCATTGAGTTTCATTCGGTCCAATGCTGCTTCAATCGGCATTCCTGACGATTATTTCGAAAAACACGATATACATATTCACGTTCCCGCAGGTGCTATCCCGAAAGACGGCCCATCCGCGGGTGTTACCATGCTAACCGCCCTGGTATCGTTGCTGACCAATAAGACCGTTAGAAAAGATCTTGCCATGACCGGTGAAATTACATTGAGAGGCCAGGTCCTGCCGATTGGCGGCCTAAAGGAAAAGGTGCTGGCTGCTCATCGCGCGGGAATAAAAACAATCATTATCCCAAAGTTGAACGAAAAAGATCTCTATGACATACCCGAAGAGATTCAAAAGAAAATAGATTTTAAACCTGTGGAAAGGATGCAGGATGTTTTAAAAATCGCAATTGAACAAAAATAATGGCCATTCATTTCTTAAAAAAACATTGGCGAATAGTTAGTAGACGTTTTGTTTTTTGCGGTATTTTAGCTTTTCTTTTATGTGGATGTTCAACAGTAAAGCCTCCCCCAACACTTCCCGGTCACCCCAAACCCTATAAAGTCGGGAAAATCTGGTATCAACCGCTGCCGCACGCAGAGCGCTTCAGTCAGTGGGGAAAGGCATCCTGGTACGGAACAAAATTCCATGGGAAAAAGACAGCCAATGGTGAAATTTACAATATGTATGCCATGACAGCTGCACACAAAACCCTTCCTTTTGACACGGTTGTCAGCGTGAGAAATGTAGAAAACAACACAGCGATAAAAGTTAGAATCAATGACCGTGGACCTTTTGCCAGAAGCAGGATCATCGACCTTTCTTATGCGGCGGCAAAAAAGCTCGGTATCGTCGGACCGGGTACAGCGTATGTCGAAATTGTTGCACTTGCCAGATCCATTCAACCAGACATGTCGAAAAGTAACACAGCGTCGTATCCGGCAAAAGATTTGTATGAAGGCAATTTTACGGTTCAAATCGGCGCATTCGGTGAAATGAAAAATGCTGAAAGACTCCGGAAAGAACTTGCTCGAACTTATGAAAATGTTTACATCACATCCTATTTCAATGGAAGGGGTACCTTCTACAGGGTAAAGGTTGGTAAGTATACAAACCTGGCCCAGGCAAACAGGTTTGAACGCATCATGATCCAAAAGGGATACAAGGGTGCGTTTGCCATCGCTGAAGATTAGTTTCCATCCAGAAATTGCCCTTTTCCGCAATCTCTGCGTTAATCTGCGAAATTACTTGTTCCCGCCTGAGGGCGGGACGCGTAATTCCTTGATCGCCTTGACATTGCGAAAAATTGCTAATTTCTGCATTGGAAACTAACTATTATCCACTATTTTTTCGTGGATGGATACCAACTTTACGAAAAATTAAAAAAGCTGTTTCGAACTATAATACTGATGGCTGGACAAAAGAAAATGAAAAATGTGGTCTTTTTGGATCGGGACGGCGTCATTAATCATGATTCTCCGGATTACATAAAAAGCTGGTCTGAATTTGAGTTTCTCCCCGGCAGCCTGGAGGCATTAAAACAGCTGACGCTGAATGGATTCCACATCATTCTCATTACAAACCAGTCTGTGATTCATCGCAAGATGGTATCCAAAAACGATCTGGATTTCATCCATGACATGATGAAAAAAGCCGTTCGATCGAACGGCGGTGAAATAAAAGACATTTTTTATTGCCCCCATATCCCTGAAGACAGGTGTGACTGCCGTAAACCAAAGCCTGGATTGATTTATAGGGCTAAAAAGAGATACCGGATCGACCTTGAGACGTCGATCATGGTGGGTGACAGCGCAAAGGACATAGAATGTGCTCGGAATGCCGGATGCGGATCTACGATTTTGGTTAAAACCGGCAATGGCGTTACGGCTGAAAAAATATTAAAAGAAAAAATGATCCATCCGGACGTTATCGTTCGAAATCTTTTGGAAGCCGTCAACTGGATCGTCACCCGGATTAATCCGGCAGCGATGCCGGACAACTCGTAATACCGATGAACAAGCCTCTCCCCACAACCATCCTTGAAGGAGAGCTGGAAAGAATTACCTACTTCAATGCCGAGAATCATTATACCATCGCAAAATTAAAAACCAGCAAAACCAAGAGTATCGTTACGATTGTCGGCACCATGTCGGCTGTCAAAGCCGGTCAATTTCTTAAGATCGAAGGAATTTGGGAAATCCATCCCAAATACGGACAGCAGTTTAAGATTAAGGCCTACAAAGAAACCTTGCCTGCAACAATTGACGGTATCAAAAAATATCTAAAATCCGGTATTGTCAAAGGGATCGGACCTTCAACGGCCGAAAAAATGATTAACCATTTTAAAACTGAAGTTTTTGAAATCATAGAGAAATATCCGGAAAAACTTCTGGAAATAGAAGGCATCGGAGACGCTAAAGCCGCATTAATATGCAATGCATGGAAATACAATCATGCGGCAAGAGGTCTGATGCAATTGCTTCAAGAGGCAGGCGTTAAAACATCTTATTGTGCAAAAATGCTTAAACAATATGGCACAGATGCGGTGGATGTTATCCGCAACGATCCTTACCGTATGACCATTGATATCCCGAGTATCGGTTTTTATTTTGCTGACAGGATCGCTCTGAATTTAGGTGTCTCAAGCGATGATCCGAGGCGTGTGAAGGCGTGTATCATCCACGTGATGCAGCAATTCACAAATGAAGGACATGTTTTTGCTTATGAACATCAACTGATTGAACATTGTCAGCGCCTTTATCAGTTGGAACCCGATATCATCGGATATTCCATCGAGACGCTGGCTGCCGAGAAAGAACTGGTCATTGAAAATGCATTGGATTCTTCGGAAAACAGAATTATTTATCTGAAAGAATTTCATCAGGCGGAAAACGGTATATCAAACCGGCTTAAAGCGCTGATGTCCGTCCCGGTTACACCCCATTCCATCGATGCAGAACGTATTTCAACGGAAGTTCAAAAAAAATTGGCCATAGCGCTTTCTAAGGAACAAGTTGATGCGCTCGAAAAAATACTTTCCCATCGGGTTGCGATCATCACCGGAGGACCCGGAACCGGAAAAACAACGTTGATACGGTCTGTCAATGCCATATTTGAAGTGTTCGGGAAAAGGGTGCTTCTTGCGGCACCTACCGGCCGGGCAGCCAGACGGTTGTCCGAGGTGACCCGAAGTGAGGCAAAAACCATTCACAGATTGTTGGGGGT
This sequence comes from Desulfobacteraceae bacterium, assembly GCA_002868985.1. GTDB lineage: Bacteria > Desulfobacterota > Desulfobacteria > Desulfobacterales > UBA11574 > UBA11574. The sequence continues at coordinate 7,371 of PKTV01000307.1, forward strand.
TAATTTTCAAGACGGACAGTTTCATAAAAACAAAGATAATCCCCTTGATGCAGATGCAGTGATTATCGATGAAGCATCAATGTTGGACACACTTTTAATGTTTCATCTGATAAATGCAATCCCCATGACCGCTGCATTGGTTCTGGTGGGTGACGTTTTCCAGCTTCCATCCATAGGGCCCGGCAACGTACTCTCCGACATGATCAAATCAGCTCAAGCGCCTGTTTTTTATCTTAAAAAAATTTTCAGACAGGCCCATAAAAGTCCCATCATCTTGAATGCTCACAGAATTCGCAATGGTGAGTTGCCGGTCTTAAAGTCTATGGACGATCCGGAGGGTCTTTCAGAGTTTTATTTTTTGGAGCAGGGTGATCCAAACAGGGTTGTTTCTACCATTGTTGAATTGTGCACAAAAACAATTCCCGAGACGTTCTCTTTTGATCCGATGCAAGATGTTCAAGTGTTGACACCGATGCATAAAGGTCTTGTCGGCACAACCTATCTCAATCAGGTTTTACAAAAGGCATTGAACCCGAACCCGGTGATGGTTGAAACCACAGGTACAACATTTAAAGTTGGAGATAAGGTCATGCACCTTAAAAACAACTATCAAAAAGATGTTTTCAACGGAGATATCGGAACCATAAACGCTGTAGATATAAAAGAGCATATCTTTTCGGTGGACTACTACGGAAGGACGGTAAATTATGATTTTACGGAAACGGATGAAGTCTCTTTAGCATATGCCATATCCGTCCATAAATCACAGGGGTCCGAATACTCGGCCGTCATATTGCCGATCATGGTTCAACATTATGTTCTTCTTCAAAGAAACCTTTTATACACCGCCATTACACGGGGTAAGCATCTGGTCATTATTATCGGCACAAAAAAAGCCCTGACAATTGCTCTAAAAAACGATATGCCTAAAAAGCGCCTATCCGGACTTGCTTTCAGGCTTATGAAGAATTAGCTTTAAGAAAATGTAACACTTTTGAAAACATTACCGCTTCAGGTATAATTAAATTTTTGCTGAAAGAACTCGTGAATAAGGGCTCGTAATGAATAAACGTGTCCTGGCTATTAATAAATGCCTCTGCTTTAAAAAGGGAATTGCATTCATAAAGTTAAATCGCCGATGGTTCTTTCAAAACGAGCCCTAATCCACTCAGACAGCTTCCAGTCAAAAATTTAATCATACCTGAAGCTTCCTTGAGATCGATTTGTTTCAAAGGACTACACTATTATAAGAAAAATACTCTGTTTTTGACTGCTAAAATAAATATCTATGAAAAATCTTGACAATGCGTATTATTTCAATTAGTTAAACTTCAACCTTTATTGAGGCTCATTTTTTAAAGTATTTAAATAAAAACAATTAATTAGGTGATTACTTATGGCAGTTCCAAAACGTAAAAAATCAAAATCAAAGCGGAATAAACGGCGGACTCATCAAAAGACCTCAGCCCCTAATCTGACCAGTTGTCCCCAGTGCGGTGATTCCAGGCTTCCACACCATGCATGCCCCAGTTGCGGCACATATAAGGGCCGCACTGTAATTAATGTCGAAGAATAATTTTGTTCGTTTCCAAAAAAACATCCTTTTTGCTCGACGGGAGAACATTTTTAGAATTTTTGGAAATGTTATCACTTCAAGTGTAATATGCAGGGTAATATCATGGCCGAAAATAGAACACCCATTGTCATCGGCAGCGATCATGCTGCATATGCTTTGAAAGAAAAAATCAAAGCGTTTCTCATTGAAAGATCCATGGATGTTGAGGATGTCGGCTGCTATAGCGAAGATTCGGTGGACTATCCGGATATAGGAATCAAACTTGCGTCGATGGTGTCATCGGGAAAATTCGGGCGAGGCATACTCATGTGTGGTACAGGGCTCGGTATGTCCATGGTGGCCAACAAATTTCCTCATGTCAGGGCGGCGTTGTGTGCCGATATTTTCTCCGCTATCATGAGCAGACGACACAACAACTCCAATATCCTGGTTTTGGGGGGGCGCGTTATCGGGGACATTCTTGCCATGGAGATTGTGAAAGTCTGGCTGGAAACTCCTTTTGACGGTGGACGACATCAGCGACGATTGGAAAAGTTCGATCATATAAATCAGGATGTTACCAATAAAACATAACCCGGACAAGCCGGAAAAGTTACAAGTGATCTAAAGTTTGAAGTGATCTAAAGTTAAGGAGTCGCTACGCTCCGGTTGTTTATATTAAATTGACGGAATTCCACAACTTTAGTCACTTTAGTTCACTTTAGTCACTTCACACTTGATAAGTTTAGGTTTTTTTGCCACAAAAAACACAAAATTTACAACTAAGGAAATAGTAAGGGGTACGTCTTTGAACTTCAGACTTATCGAAAAAGTAGATCCCGAAATAGCCCGTGCAATTTCTATGGAGATTGACCGGCAGACACACACGCTGGAACTTATTGCATCCGAAAATATTGCCAGCCCTGCAGTGATGGCCGTACAGGCAAGTGTTCTAACCAATAAGTATGCCGAGGGGTATCCTGATAAACGCTATTATGGGGGATGTGAATTTGTTGATGTTGCAGAAAAGCTGGCGGTAGATCGAGTAAAAAAATTATTCAATGCAGCGTATGCCAATGTTCAGCCCCATTCGGGCTCTCAAGCCAACATGGCCGTGTACTTTGCCTTGTTAGAGCCCGGGGATACGGTTCTTGGGATGAGTTTGTCCCATGGCGGACACCTTACCCACGGAAGCCCGGTTAATTTTTCAGGGAAACTTTATAATTTTATTCATTATGGCGTAAATGCGGATACCGGCACCATAGACTATGAAGAACTGAAACGATTGGCAAATAAGCATCGGCCAAAGCTGATTGTTGCCGGTGCAAGCGCGTATCCTCGTATTATAGATTTTGATACTATTTCGAAAATCGCCGTGTCGATAAACGCTTATCTGATGGTGGATATGGCCCATATCGCAGGCCTGGTGGCAGCCGGACTTCATCCATCTCCCATACCTTTTTCAGATGTAATAACGTCAACAACGCATAAAACCTTAAGAGGGCCTCGCGGTGGCCTGATTTTGGCAAGGACAGATTACAGTACAAGATTGAACAAAGAAATATTTCCCGGTATCCAGGGCGGACCACTCATGCATGTTATTGCCGCCAAAGCGGTTGCTTTTAAGGAAGCTTTGAGGGAGTCGTTTAAGACCTACCAGAAAGATACAGTTAAAAATGCACGGGCTCTTGCCGGCCATCTGATGGACAGCGGTGTCAAGCTCATTTCCGATGGCACCGACAATCATTTGATGATTGTTGATTTGAGGAATCTGAAAATTACAGGCAAAGATGCTGAAGATGCCTTGGGTCGTGCCGGAATTACCGTCAATAAAAATTCCATACCATTTGATACGCTCAACCCGACACTCACCAGCGGCATCCGTATCGGGACTCCCGCCATTACCACAAGGGGCATGAAAGCACCGGAGATGGAAACCATTGCAAAACTTATCGTCAATGTGCTTTACAATCACACGGATGATAACATTATTGCGACAACAAAGAAAAAAGTTTTTGAGCTTTGCGAAGCGTTCCCACTGTATTGCAACTGGCAAAAAGAGGTGGGATAAAATGGCTCCGGGAAGCAGCCGTCCATCATGGGAAGCCTATTTTATGGATATTACGTTTCTTGTTGCCAGGCGTTCCACATGTCTTCGACGTGCGGTCGGCGCGATTGTCGTAAAAGATAAGAGAATCTTATCGACAGGGTACAATGGTGCACCGACCGGCATTAAACACTGTCTTGAAGCAGGATGCCTGCGGGAGGAACTGAATATCGCGTCGGGTAAAAATCATGAGCTCTGCCGCGGGATACATGCTGAGCAGAATGCCATCATTCAGGCCGCCTATCATGGTGTCTCAATAAAGGGTGCATCACTTTTCTGCACAAATCTGCCGTGTTCCATATGTGCCAAAATGATTATTAATGCAGGGATAAACAGAATCTGTTATGCATCCGGGTATGCCGATTCCATGTCCGAAGAAATGTTGAAGGAAGCGGGGATCGACATTGTAAAGATCGATGCCGGTCCATCTGAGCTATTGTCTGACCAGAAATAACCATTTATGGACAGACACGAGTTAAATATGAAAAATCCGGGATAGTACCAGGGAGGGATTCATGAAGTGTCCATTTTGTGCGGAAATTGACAACAAAGTGATCGACTCTAGATTGAGTAAAGATGGGAATGTCATCCGGAGACGCAGGGAGTGCATCATATGTAGCAGGCGATTTACCACCTATGAACATATTGAAGAAATTCCTGTTATGATTGTAAAAAAAGATGGGCGTCGTGAAGTTTTTTCCCGTGAAAAGGTGCGTTCGGGCCTCCAAAAGGCCTGTCAGAAACGAGATATCAGCATTAACGTTATCGACGAATTCCTTGATGAACTGGAGCGTGATCTTAGAGAAGCCGGGGAAAAGGAAATATCTTCTAACAAAATCGGTGAAAAGATCATGGTAAAACTTCATGAAATAGATGATGTCGCGTATGTAAGATTTGCTTCGGTTTACAGGGAATTCAAAGATGTAAACGATTTTGTTTCTGAACTTAAAAAACTTTTAAGCGAGCATTAGTCAGGATGAATTCGTAACTATTCGGATTCGTCCGGGATTGGGTCATCCGTAGTATTTTGACATATACAGAAGATAAACGTTTTATGCAGATGGCACTTGATCTTGCCAAAAAAGGGGAGGGCTTCACTTCGCCCAATCCCATGGTGGGTGCCGTCATTGTTAAAGACCAAAAGATTGTCGGAAAGGGATATCATCAAGCTGCCGGAGAAGCTCATGCTGAAGTCAATGCCATTGACGATGCCGGAGCTTTGGCGCAAAACGCAACCCTTTATGTTACACTTGAGCCGTGCAATCATACGGGGCGTACACCTCCTTGTACCGAAAAGGTTGTCGCTTCCGGTATCCGGCGGGTTGTCGCTGCAATGAATGATCCAAATCCCGGTGTAAAGGGTGGAGGGTTAGACTATTTAAAAAATTGCGGTATCAGTATCACAGTGGGGGTTTGTGAAAAACAGGCAAAAAGACTCAATGAAATTTTTATAAAACACGTCAGAACAAAACGTCCTTTTACCATTGTTAAATGCGCAGCCACTCTAGACGGTCGCATTGCAACAAAAACAGGCGATTCCAGATGGGTTACCGGCGAAGAATCAAGGCAGTTTGTCCACCAACTCCGGCATGCTGTGGATGCCATCATGGTGGGTATAAACACAGTAGAAAAAGATAACCCCAGTTTGACCACTCGGTTGACGACTCGTCAAAAAAAATTAAAACAACTGGATCCAACCAGGATTATTCTCGACACGCACCTTCGAATTTCTGAAAAAGCTAAACTCTTGCAGCTACATTCGGATTCTGATACGATCCTGATCACCGGTCCTTTGGTTTCAAGTGATAAAAAGACCGGATTGGAAAAGAAAGGTGTCAGAATTATTGAATCGCCGGTAATAGATGGTCTGATTGATCTCGACCGGCTTATGGATCTCTTGGGATCTCTGGGCATCACCAGCCTCCTTATCGAAGGTGGGGGGCGGGTTTTCGCTTCAGCCCTATCCGCCGGAATCGTTGATAAGGTCCTATTTTTCTATGCGCCTAAAATTCTGGGAGGAGATGACGGCATTCCCATCTGTAAAGGTCCTGGTGTGGATTTAATGGATAATTGTATTCTGGTTAAAGATATTCGTGTCAGGCGATTCGGCGATGATATAATGGTCGAAGGATATATTACCTGAATCTTGCACAAGCCGGAGGCTTTCATCTGCTGCGTTATTAAGGGCTCGCAATAGCGGACTATGGCTTCGTCCTTAAGTGCCTTGCATATGAAAACCTCCAACTCGTGCAAAGTCCAGGTATAAAACTCAAGTTTAATCAAGTTTAAGACCCTTAAATTTCAGCAACGCCGATACAGCGGGGCAGGTCGATAAAATTTTTTAAGGTAAAATCAACATTTCAACAGGTTTTTTCTTGATTGTTCAACTAACAATCTTGAATTGACAATTTTATGACTTATGTTTACAGGCATCATAGAAGGTTTCGGAACCATTCGTGAAGTTCGGCCGGAAGGTCAGGGAAAACGCATGACCGTTGATGCGGATTTTTTTCTTGAACAGACCAAGATTGGAGACAGTATTTGTGTCAGCGGTGCCTGTTTGACGGTGGTTATGATCGACGATAAACGTTTTACGGTCGACGTTTCACCTGAAACGCTTGCGAAGACGACCTTTAAAAGTGCCAAGATCGGCGATCGTGTAAACCTTGAAAGGGCCCTTCGCCTTTCTGACCGTATCGATGGTCACCTCGTTTCAGGTCATATCGATGGAATTGGAACCGTCACGCTCAAACAAAATATAGGAAACGCGATTATTGTCTCATTTAAAGTGCCGGAATTCATTTCATATTATATGATTCAAAAGGGGTCTGTTGCAGTGGATGGTATCAGCCTGACCATTAATAATTGTGGCCACGACAGTTTTGATATCAGCATCATCCCCCATACGGCAAAATTGACGACCATCGGCTTAAAAAAGGCCGGAGATCTTGTCAACATAGAGACAGATATGATAGGAAAATACGTTGAGCGTTTTGTCGGGGGCAAACGCCATGATGAAAAGAAAAAAGGAGCTGGAAACTCAATAAACATGGAGTTTCTTGCGAAGAGCGGTTTTGTTTAATTTGCGCATTACAATTAAATAGGCTCTATCTGTTTTAGCATCCCCCCCTGCCGAAACAAACACGGCGGGCGCGTGAGACAAAAATAATACCGGTTTGCCCGGGTCAGGAGATCATAGATATAAATGCCACTAATAACCATTGATGAAGCAATTAAAGACATAAAAGCCGGACGTATGGTCATTCTCGTTGATGATGAAGATCGTGAAAATGAGGGCGACCTTACCATGGCTGCCGAAGCGGTTACACCTGAGGCCATTAATTTTATGGCCAAACATGGAAGGGGGTTGATTTGCCTGTCCATGACCGGAGAAAAAATCGATTCCCTCAACCTTCCGTTGATGGTCGAGCACAACACCTCTTCGTTTCAAACCGGTTTTACGGTTTCCATCGAAGCCCGGTGTGGCGTAACCACCGGCATTTCTGCAGCGGATCGTGCCACAACAATTCTTACGGCTGTAGCGGACGATGCCCAACCCACCGATCTTGTTAGACCCGGTCATGTATTTCCTTTGCGCGGCAGGAATGGCGGTGTGATGGTGCGTGCCGGACAGACAGAAGGGTCCATCGATCTGTCACGTCTAGCCGGTTTAAAACCGGCAGGAGTAATATGTGAAGTCATGGATGAAGACGGCTCCATGGCCAGAATGCCGGCGCTTGAAGAGTTCAGTGAAAAGCATGGTATCGGCATATGCACCATCGCCGACCTTATAGAATACCGGATGCGTAAGGAGTCATTCGTGAGAAGATCGGCGGAAACCATTATTCCCACTTCAATTGCAGGAGAATTCAAAGCCGTTGTGTATGAAAATGATGTGGATGATTTATTGCATATCGCTTTGGTTAAGGGGAAAATTGATCCTGAAAAAGCGGTTCTTGTCAGAGTTCACTCTGAGTGTCTCACAGGGGATATTTTCGGTTCTCTTCGATGTGACTGCGGTGATCAGTTGCAGACGGCAATGGAAATGATCGACCAGGAGGGCGCCGGAGTGCTTCTTTATATTCGGCAAGAGGGACGCGGTATCGGGCTTGTTAATAAAATAAAAGCCTATGCGCTTCAGGACCAGGGCCTCGATACGGTTGAGGCGAATGAGAGACTTGGATTCCAGCCAGACCTCAGAAATTACGGAATTGGTGCGCAAATTCTGGTGGATCTTGGCGTGAAGAATATGAGGCTCCTAACCAATAATCCCAAGAAAATGGTCGGGCTTGATGGGTATGGCCTCAGGATTGTTGAGCAGATGGAAATCGAAACAGAACCCAATGAATACAATCGGCGGTATTTAAAGTGTAAACAACTTAAAATGGGACACCTGTTAAATATCGATACTGTGTCGTAGCAATTAAACCAGAAAGAGGAAAGAGGATAAGGGAAACCACGGATGAACACGAATAAACACGAATTAAAATAAAAATATTTATGTTCATTTGCGTCCATTTGCGGTTATCTATTTTCTAATTCCTAATTACCGCCGGTATCTTGCCAGATTCAGGTAGCGAAAACAGGAGGAAAGTTATATGCCAAAAATTATTGAAGCCAAACTTCTTGCTGAGGGTAAAAAATTTGCGCTTGTTGTCAGCCGTTTTAATGACTTTATCACCGAAAGACTTCTTGAAGGGGCTTTGGACGGACTGTTAAGATCCGGGGCCAGGGACGAGGATATTGAAGTCGTCAGGGTCCCCGGTGCTTTTGAAATACCATTGATGGCAAAAAAGATGGCTTCAACGGCTCGATATCATGCCGTTATCTGTCTGGGAGCTGTCATCAGAGGTGCCACCCCGCACTTTGATTATGTCAGCGCCGAGGTTACCAAAGGCATTGGCATGGTCAGTTTGGAATCTGGAATTCCGGTCATATTCGGCATTGTAACCACGGACACCATAGAACAGGCCATTGAACGGGCCGGAACAAAAGCCGGTAATAAGGGATGGAGTGCGGCAATATCCGCCATAGAAATGGCAAATTTGATTGAGGTTGTCGACCAGGCGTAACCATGGGAAACCGTCGCAAGTCCCGAGAACTTGCCATGCAGGCGCTCTTTTATATGGATATGAACCAGAACGACTCTAATGAGTTGCTGGGACGTTTCTGCCTTAATTTTACCTCTTCAAAAAAGGCCCACCCCTTTTTTCTAAAGCTTGTAAAAGGCGTAATTCAAGCAAAACCCGAGATTGATTCAATCATTGAGACCTATTCCGATAATTGGAAAATAAACCGAATGGGCTGCGTGGACAGAAATGTTATGAGAATCGCGGTGTATGAACTGCTTTACTGTCAGGACATTCCATCAAAAGTGTCTATCAATGAGGCCATTGACGTGGGGAAAAAATTTGGCACCGAAGAATCCGGTGCTTTTATCAATGGAATCCTCGACAGTATACATATAGCCCTTAAAAAAAAGAAAATTAAAATAAAGGCAGATATACAAATAAACGGAACCGATTAAACAATGGATGAAAACATAGATCAGCTTGAGCGAAGATGCCCCAGACTGGGTGGCCCTGTTTTATTTGCCTATTGCAAAACGAGCAGTGATGACCATTCCGTTTGCTGGAAAATCTTTGATTGCTGGTGGGAATGCTTTGATGTGGTGGGATATTTAAAAAAAATCCTTCCGGAGGATAAGTTTAAAAAACTTTCAAATTCTAAGCCGAAACAGAAAATCGTCAGTCTTGTAGAACTCGTTGAACAGGCAAAAAAGAGAGTTTCGTGAATGGTGCTTGTGATCTTATTAGTAGGGGTTCACTTTGGCCTTTTCAAATCCATTTGTTTCAGAGGACTATGCTATTACTAAGGAGGATATTTTGATTATTAAAGAATTGGCCGTTGGTCCGCTTATGGCAAACTGTTTTATATGTGGATGTTCGAAAACAAAAGAAGCTGTTGTCATTGATCCGGGAGGTGATGCAGACAGAATCCTGCTTGCTCTTGCCGATGATAAACTTAAGGTAAAATATATCATTAATACCCACGGACATTTTGATCATGTCAGCGCAAACGGGAAGATGAAAGATGCAACCAGCGCCGACATCCTCATCCATCCCCTTGATGCAGCCATGCTTGAAAGTCTTTCATCAAATGCTGCGTTTTTTGGTATTTCAGTGGAAAACTCGCCGCCCTGTGATCAAACCATAGAAGAAGGCGATACCGTTTCTTTTGGTGACGTTACCTTAAGCGTGATTCATACCCCGGGACATACACCTGGAGGAATCTCTCTTTATACGAACGGGGTTGTCTTCGTTGGCGACACGCTTTTTGCCGGTTCCATCGGTCGCACCGATTTTCCCGGTGGAGATTTTGACACATTGAAATCGAGCATTCAGGCAAAACTCTTCAAAATGGATGACAATGTAAAAGTCCTTTCAGGGCATGGCCCGGAAACTAGCATCGGCAGGGAGAAGCGTTATAATCCTTTTGTGGGCCAGTTTTAACCGGGTACCATTGCCTGAAATAAGCGTCGATCCTCTAACGTTTGGATACGGACGTGTTGGTTAGCCCAAAATGGCCTTCAGGTCCTCATCGGGTGTCGCAATCGGTTTGATGTCGAAATTTTTCACCAATGTATCCAGTACATTCGGGGTCAAAAAAGCAGGCAAAGAGGGACCAAGCCGGATCCCCTTGATACCCAAATGCAGCAGAGCCAGCAGGACGCACACCGCCTTTTGTTCATACCAGGATATGATTAAAGACAGCGGAAGTTCATTCACATCGACATTAAAGGCATTGGCAAGGGCCACAGCGATTTGGACGGCCGAGTAAGCATCGTTACACTGACCTGCATCCAGCAACCTCGGGATGCCCCCGATATCTCCAAGATCCTTGTCAAAGAACCGATATTTGCCGCAGGCCAATGTTAGAACAATACAATCTTTCGGCACTTTTTCCACAAACTCCGTGTAGTAATTGCGACCCGGTTTGGCGCCATCACATCCGGCGACCAGAAAGAAATGGCGGATGTCGTTTTTCTTGACGGCTTCAATAACTTTGTCCGCTACCCCTAATACAGCATTTCGGGCAAATCCCACGGTGACTTCGCCGGCGTCTTCATCTTCTTGAAAGCCGGGCAGCGCCAAGGCTCTATCGATGACAGGTTGAAAATTCAAGTCGGAAATGTGCGGAACACCGGGCCAACCGACCATACCGCTCGTAAAAATATTGTCCTTATATTCGTTCTTGGGCCTTTGGATACAGTTGGTCGTCATCAAAATGGCTCCGGGAAAATCCGAAAATTCTTTGATCTGCTTTTGCCAGGCCGTACCAAACTGGCCATAGAAGTGCTCATATTTCTTCAACTTCGGGTAACCATGGGTCGAAAGCATTTCTCCGTGTGTATAGATGTAAATGCCTTTGCCTTGGGTCTGTTTAAGAAGTTCTTCAAGATCTTTCAGATCATGTCCTGATACTAAAATGGCGTTCCCTTTCTTGTGGCCAAGCGGGACCTGGGTCGGCACCGGATGACCGTAAATGCCTGTGTTTCCGGCATCAAGAAGCTCCATGGCCTTAAACGCGGCCTCACCACACTTGAGGGTCAGGCCAACCCAGTCTTCCAAGCTCAAATCATCCCTCTGAATGGCCGCCAGTCCTTCATGGATGTAGGCATACACGTTATCATCTTCCTCTCCTAAAATCTGGGCGTGGTCCGCATAGGCGCTGACTCCCTTTATGCCGAAGAGAACGGTGTGTTTCAAAGAGAGAATATCCGGGTTATCGCCCGGATAGGATTTTAAGCCGACAGTTTCACCCTGCTTTACCAACCCCTCCAACGTAGATTGAGGATTAAACTTGGCAGGTTCATCATGCAGATCAGCATTCCCACCGGCGGCCTTTACTTTTGCTTTCAACTGATCACGTTTTTCTGCGGCCTCATGAATCAAATTTTTGAAGCGGTCGGGATCGAAATCCACATTGGTCAGCGTCGAGAAGGCCGCTTGAACAGTAAATATATTAACATCTCTATCTGTGACACCAACTTTTCTTCCCTCCACGGCAACCTGGGATAGCCCCATTAGCGTGTAGAGTAGGAGATCCTGTAAAGCCGCCACCTCGGGCATTTTCCCGCATACTCCCTGCACCGTGCATCCCGTGCCCTTTGCTGTCTGTTCACATTGATAACAAAACATTGTAGCCTCCTCTCATTTCAGTTGTTAGTTACATCAATCGCTAAATGATACCTGAAACTATAACCTATCTCAAAAACAATCTAAGTGTCCATGGCTTCGTTGTTAAACGGTTCAAAATGCTCACATACTTTGTGTATGCTCCGTTTTTAACCGTTTAACGCCCCCGGATATAGGGATTTCGCAAAGCTCAACTTGCTTTTGAACTCTAATCTTATTTTTGAGGTTCTAATAACTGAAAGCATTCATCCTTTGTTTATTAGCAGGTGAAACATCCTTTCCAAAACTTCTAATTATAGAACAACAATTTATTGGAAAATGTAAACAAATGGCACAAATTTAAGATCTGGGAAAAAATTCAATATATTAGAGAATAAACTATACGGCATGATAAAAAAAAAAGGCAAGGCTTTTTAATTTTTCGGGAGTTTGAAATGGCGGGGTCAGTTTAAAAAGAATGTTTCACCATGCTTGATATCCACCAGTCGGTCACTCAACCCTTCTTTTTCCAGTTCTTTTTTCAGATCTCTGGGTGGGAAATGGATTGGTTCGTCGCCCAGACGAAATGTTCCCCAATGAACGATCATCATCTTTTTGGCATTGAGTTCTTTAAACGCCTGCACCGCTTCCCGGGGATTGATATGGCTGGACGCCATGAACCACCGAGGTTCATAGGCACCAAGATTGATGACAACCAAGTCGATGTCGTAGTCCCGTCCGATCTCTGAAAATCCGTCAAAATATCCCGAGTCCCCCATGATATAAATCGTATGTCCGACGGATGTTTCGATCATATACCCTCCCCATAAAGACCGATTGGGGCCTCGAAAAGGGTTTCGCATGGTCCAATGATTGCCGGGCATAAATGTTATGGACTGATCGCCGTTGCGATATGTGTCATACCAGTCGAGCTGGGTTCGATTCTTCATTTTTAAATCCTGAAATACCCGATGATGCCCCAAGGGGGTGATCACATGGGTGGCTTTATCCAGGGTGGACAGAGAGGGCTTGTCCAGGTGGTCGTAATGGCCATGCGTGATCAAAACGTGATCAGGTTTTGGGATTTGTTTCGGGTTGAATATGAATGGTGAAAAATCATCAATAAACCATGTCAGATCGGAAAACATCGGATCCACCATTAGATATCTGTCGACATCCTTGATGAGAACTCCGGCGTGCTTGAGAAAAGTGACACTGACGCCTTGATGTGCCTGTATCGGCGACCAGTTTATGACAATGGGATGAACGGACTGGTCTTTAAGATAGGGACTGAACTGACTTGGGCTGAATTTCCATTTCAGAAGTTGCAGAAATTTTCTTTTTCGCAAAGGTCCGATGGGATTTATGAAAACACCGTTGCCATGATGCTCTTTTTTAAGCGCAATATCCCTCAAACTTCGTCCATTTAGGGGCTTATAGTGCAATTGATGATTTTCCATTTTTCCAATAGCTGCCAGCACAACAGCAGGGTGAAAAAAACGCATCAAAAACAGGGTCTGAACGCCCATAAGTATTTTTTTTATAAAAGCTCTTCGTCTCATTTTTCATTGATAAGTTTAAATCGATATTTTTATAATAGGTTACGTTTTTACAATTCATCAATTTCAAAGAAGCTTCCGGTATCATTAAATTTTTTGCTGGAAGCTGTTTGAGTGAATTAGGGATCGTTTTGAAAGAACCATAGGCGATTTAATGTTATCAATGAAATCATCTTTTAAGGCAGAAACCTTTATTAGTAGCCCGGACAGGTTCTTTCATTACAAGCCCTTATTCACGAGTTCTTTCAGCAAAAAATTTAATGATACCGGAAGCGGTAATGTTTTCAAGATACTAAGCATGATTCTCAAAAAGTAAAATCCATTTCTTTCATCTTATAAAAAGAGATTTACGGCAAATCGGTCTCTATCGTTTTTTTGAGAAGTTGCGTCTTATTTTTTTAACAATTCAAAAATTCGGTTAAAATGCGCCTATCTGACAATCCTTTATTTTGACCCCCATGGCTTCGCAAGTAGCGCTGACAGTCATTTTGCCGACCTGCAACCGGGATGCGATGTCCCATGCACCCTTACATGAAAGCCTTCCCTGAACAAGCGCATCGGAAACAGCATCTTTTACATCCTCATTTATATTGTCCTGAGGTTTAATAATCTTTTTTTTAGGCTGATATCCAAACAATCCCAGCTGGCATTTCGTCAATTTAAAATTCATCAGGTCTGCCGTCTTGCCCACCTTTTCCGGAGAAATCTGTAACGCTTTTGCAATTTCAAATGCCACGGCACAGGGAATTTTGTCGTTTTTTGTCTGTTTCAATATTTCATTTTTAATCAAGGTGTCAGGTTTTTCATCGGGTCCATGCTTTGTTGAAAAAGTTTTGCCTTTGCTAAGACTCATAACACGCTCCTTTCGTGGTGTTTTTGCTTCAAAAACGTTATAAATGTGACTGTTTTCGGATCAATCGATTTTGAAACCGATCCAAAATCTGCATTTTGCTTGAATTTCAGGGTGCTGTCTGTTAATTATATGTCTTATTCGCTTTATAAAAAATTATTGTCAAATTTATTTAATATCAGGTCATCATGGCTTTTTCAATAAAACGAAAAAAAACCCGCCAGATTAAAGTTGGAGATGTAAGTGTGGGCGGGACAGCACCGGTTTCCGTCCAATCCATGACCAATACCTTTACCCAGGATGTTCAGTCCACCGTCTCACAAATCCATCGCCT
>PKTV01000342.1 GCA_002868985.1 Desulfobacteraceae bacterium
AATTACTCCCAAATGGTTTTTAAGATCTAATTTTGAGATTTTTTATCTTGAGATCAATGAATTCACAGGCACTATCTACGAAACAAATGTTGCAATTGAGTACATTCCCTGGAAACATTTAGGATTCGGTCTCGCTGGGAATGTATTTAGTCTTGGCATAGAAGCAGATGGGGAAGATTATCCGGGGATCGATTTCAAAGGTGAACTCAAATTTAGATACTCAGGTCTGTTGCTTTATGCAAAGGTGCCTTTCTAGGAATTTGTATAGCATATCAACATCTTTGCAACATTAATGCTGCAAGTTAAACAAAAGCAAAAGAGGACACTGCATGAAGATCCGACTTTTCAACCTGTTTCTGTTTTATCTGTTTATCTTGCTACCGCTTTATTGCACCAAGCCCGTAACAGCTGAAACTTACCCCAATCGAATTTCTTTGGCCATCAGCGGCGGCGCAAGTAAGGGGGCTTATGAGGCCGGGCTGATCTGGGGCCTGATTGAGGTCTTGCGCCAGGTGGAAAAGACCGAAAACTGGTCATTCGGCGGAGAGCCCCGGCCCATTGAGATTGCCAGCATTGCAGGAACGTCAGCAGGAGGTATCAACACCCTGCTCGCGGCAATGGTCTGGTCCGTGAAACCGGAAAACGAAGGTGGTTTCACCAACCGCATCAATGACAATATTTTCCGTGATGTTCGGCTAACCCCCGATGTGAATCGATTGCTGCCACCCAACGCGGATCCCCGCCAGTATTTGCCCGATGACGCGCTTCTCTCCCGAGAAGACCTCGTCGAGGCCGCCCGGGAACTGCGTAAAAAGTGGCGCCAAAAGACGACCTCTACAGATGATAAGAGTACCACAAGGCCCTTGATGGAAGGGTCCGACTCTAAACAAAAAGAGCCGGTGTGCCTGGATGGTTACCAATTAACGGAAGCCGAATTTGCCGATGGCGGCCTGTTCTACAATCTGCCCATTGGCCTGGGGGCACGCGATGTCATCAACGATGCGGACGATACGTTCTTTCTCACGATTGGGATTGCCGATCTACCCGGCCTGGCCTACTGGCTCAGTCGTTAATATCTCACTATAATGAGAGGCCTTTGTAATCTTTGAGGATTTCAAATTTATATCTGTGGAGTGCGGATATCAACGGTGTGATATAGTGGGAGCCCGAAAAGAACGTCGTCAGACAGAGATGATTTGAAAATTTTTAAATATAGGATTTGCCTAATATGACATCAGGAAAATGTGATGTCTATATATCGATTGTTTTTGTGAATGGTGTAAAAGATAGCAAGAGATATAGGTTACGACATGAAGTCGTGTAAAAGGAATTCAGAATATCTTAATTCTTAACTTAATAACAGAACGGGTTTTACATCAGTGTATATTACATCACATTGTTGGACGGAAAGTGGCCGCTGATGGTCAGGTGGGCAACTTCCATTTTAGCAACTAAATCATGAAAAAACCATAACACAAATGTTATTTCTTAATTATTGAAAGGAAAATAATCCATGTTCTATTTTCACCCGATCCGATTAGGGACAAACAATCCCAATTTTAT
Organism: Desulfobacteraceae bacterium; assembly: GCA_002868985.1. Lineage (GTDB taxonomy): Bacteria > Desulfobacterota > Desulfobacteria > Desulfobacterales > UBA11574 > UBA11574. The sequence goes on from PKTV01000342.1 coordinate 1,564, forward strand.
TGTGCCAATGTTAATAAAGATCGTAACCCTCACCAGTATATTGGTCACAATGTTATCTGGAATCGCAACAGCCGATAAAAAAACTCCGCGAGAGGAAATAATTTTTCAGCATAAAACGATGCTTGGTGATTTTGATGAGATGGTTCAACTTCGTACGATCCGTGCCCTGGTGGTTTACAGCAAAACATTCTACTTCATAGATCGAGGACGGCAATACGGCATCTCCTACGAAGCGCTAAAAACATTTGAAAAATTTGTCAACAAAAAGTTGCAGACCAAAACTCTGAAAATCCAGGTTGTATTCATCCCTGTCAGTCGTGATGAACTCATACCTTCTCTGCTTAATGGTCAAGGGGATATTGCAGCCGCAAACCTGACCATCACGGGCCAACGTCAGAAACAAGTTGACTTTTCCAATCCTTTTGGGAGCGGTGTGAAAGAACTGCTTGTCACCGGACCGTCGGCACCTTCAATAAAAAGTATCGACGATCTGGCGGGTAAGGAAATTCACGTTCGCCGGTCGAGCAGCTATTACGAAAGTCTGATCCAGTTGAATACGTCTTTTAAAAAGGACAGAAAACCTCAGATGAAATTGGTTCTTGCCGATGAAACTTTTGAGGATGAAGATTTACAGGAAATGGTTAACGCCGGTCTCATCCCGATGATCGTGATGGACAGCCACAAGGCTCAACTTTGTAAACAGATCTTCGACAATATAACTGTTCACCAGGACATTGCCGTGAGAACCGGGGGCGAGATCGCCTGGGCCTTCCGCAAAAATAGTCCTAAACTCAAGGCTGTGGTCAACGAATTTGCAAAACGCCACAAAGAGGGGACGATGCTGAGAAATATTCTGCTCAAACGATATTTTAAAAATACCAAATTCGTAAAAAACGCCTTGTCCGAAAAGGAACTGAAAAAATATAACTCAAAGGTACAGCTTTTCAAAAAATACGCCGGTGAATATGACTTCAATTATCTAATGATAGTCGCCCAGGCTTATCAGGAGTCCGGTCTTGACCATAGCAAGCGCAGTCCTGCAGGTGCCGTCGGCATCATGCAGTTGCTGCCGACCACAGCGACAGATCCTAACGTCAACATTACCAATATTGAAAAGTTGGAAAACAACATTCACGCCGGCACGAAATACCTGAGATTTGTCATCGACCGGTACTACAAAGACGAACCAATGGATGAGGTCAACAAGTTACTCTTTGCCTTTGCATCTTACAACGCCGGCCCGGCGAGGGTAAAAGAACTTCGCAAAAAAGCTGCTGCTATGGGACTTAACCCGAACGTGTGGTTTCACAACGTTGAGATCGCAGCTGCAAAATCAATCGGCAGGGAAACCGTTCAATACGTCAGCAATATTTATAAATATTTTATCAGCTATCAAATGGTTCTTATGCAGGCTGAAAAAAAACAGGCAAGCCAAGCTAAATGAGAGGAACAAAATGATATTAAGAGCTTTCGCATGTATATTTACGGCGCTGCTATTTTTTGGAGTACCGGGTGCTTTTCCCCAGGATGCCCAACCGAAAGAACCATCCACAGAAACCAAAGCCGCTAATGAGCAGCCGGTATTGTTGGGTGACAAAATCCTGTTTTATCTTGCGACAGAAGCTGAAGGGCGGAAACTGGAAAAACGTGCTGAAGTGGTATCAGAGCGTATAAAAAAAATCGCCGACTCGCCCAGATTCAAGGTCGATTCTATAAGGACCAGAGATCTTAACGAGCCTATTACACTTATAGTCACCGGTAATGAAATACTTTCGGCAATTTTAGACCATGATGCAGTCTCAAAAGGGAAGTCCCGTCAGCAGCTTGCCACCGAATATTCTCAAGTCATCCGCACCGCCATCGAAAAATACC
>PKTV01000003.1 GCA_002868985.1 Desulfobacteraceae bacterium
GCCTCAGTTTTATTTTCGTACGACGGATGTTACGGGGAATTTGACATTACCGGAAGGTGTAGAGATGGTGATGCCGGGGGACAATGTGACGATCGCAGCGGAGCTGATAACGCCTATCGCGATGGAAAAAGAGTTAAGGTTTGCCATCAGGGAAGGCGGTCGGACGGTTGGTGCCGGTGTGGTCAGTGAGATTATCGAATAACTGCTGAAGGAGTCTGCTGGTGAGAATAATTGTTACACTTGCATGTGGTGAATGCAAAAGAAGAAATTATACGACGACCAAAAATAAACGTACAACACCGGACAAGCTGGAATTCAGTAAGTATTGCAGGTTTTGTAGGAGACATACTTTACATAAAGAAACGAAATAATGGATTTCTTTATGGGACAGTTTGAAAAACATGGTTCGTTTATTTAAAAAAAATGAGTATTTTAAACGGTAACATGCAGGCCAGTAGCTCTAACGGTAGAGCGTCGGACTCCAAATCCGGGTGTTGGGGGTTCGAATCCCTCCTGGCCTGCCAAAAAAATAAAAGTGCAGAGCACATTTTAAAAAAGACAGCACGTAAGTTTTTTTTGAAAGTTTAAACTGGATGATTCCGTAAAGGAGAAATCTTTTCATTCTATTGGGAATTTTAAACCTGTAAAAATAATGGCACGTATACAAAGAAAGAAAAAACAAAGAGCAAAGAAAAAAAAGCAGCCGGGTGCCGAAGGGGTGGCATCGCAAGAGCCAAGAAATGATGCTGTTGCGAAGAAGACTGAATTATTCTCAGGTTCTGTTAAAAGTGTAAAAACAAAAGCCTATTCATCCAGACAAAAATCTCTAACAAGAACAAAAGCAGAGCCGGGGAAGTTCAAAGGGTACATAGATAAGGGGCTCCAGTTTCTCAGAGAAGTCAAGGTGGAGCTAAAAAAAGTCGTATGGCCATCGCGCAAGCAGACCATTGGCTCTACGGTGGTTGTGCTTATTCTGACAATGATAATATCTGTTTTTCTCGGGATGGTCGATATCGGTTTGTCAAGCCTGATCCGTGTGGTTTTAAAATAAAATGGGGAGAGGAGAAAGTGGCGCTTAAGTGGTATATAGTCCATGTTTATTCGGGGTTTGAAAGCAAGGTCAAAGTCGCCTTGGAAGAGCGAATATCGTCTTCTCCTCAACCCGATAAATTCGGTGAGGTGATTGTTCCTACCGAGGAAATCGTTGAACTTGTAAAAGGTAAACGAAAAACATCGTCTCGTAAATTTTATCCGGGATACATATTGGTCAGGATGGTACTTGATGATGAAACATGGCACATTGTAACAAATACTGCCAAAGTCACCGGGTTTCTTGGTGGTAGAGAGAAACCGACACCCATATCAGATGATGAGGCCCAGAAAATATTAAATCGAATGGAGGCTGGAAAACTAAAACCACAGCCAAAATATTTTTTCGAGAACGGAGACGAGATCCGTGTCATTGACGGGCCTTTTAAAAACTTTAACGGCGTCGTTGATGAAGTTAATCCTGACAAGGGTAAAATAAGAGTTCTTGTTAGTATTTTCGGTCGTTCAACACCTGTGGAACTGGAATTTGTGCAGGTTACGAAGCTATGATTCAAGCAAAGGGTCATTCATCAGATAACGGATAGCGAAGAATAACATATCATTAAGTTGTGGCTCAATTAGAGTATTAAAGACAAATGACTCCCGCGAAATGATTCTTTTGAAATTTTACGGGGGCAAGCAGAAAGACAGGAGCAACAAGAAAAAATGGCAAAAAAGGTTATGGCACAGATAAAACTGCAGGTTGCAGCAGGTAAGGCGAATCCGTCGCCACCCATTGGCCCCGCGCTGGGGCAGCATGGCGTGAATATAATGGATTTCTGTAAGGCTTTTAACTCCAGGACTGCCAATGATGAAGGCATCATTACACCTGTTGTAATTACGGTCTATCAGGACAGATCATTTACTTTTATAACCAAAACACCACCTGCCTCTGTGCTTTTAAAAAAAGCGGCAAAAATAGCAAAAGGTGCCGGTGATCCAAAGCGAGAAAAAATCGGCGAGGTTACACGGCAGCAGCTCGAAGAGATTGCCAAGCAAAAAATGATTGATTTAAACGCAAATGATTTGGAAGCTGCCTGCAGCATTATTGCCGGTACGGCCAGAAGTATGGGAATTGAAGTTGTTTAAAAAAGGAGTGAACATAAGATCATGCCGAAGCGGGGTAAAAAATATTTAGAATCGCGTAAAAAGACAAACGCAAAGGAAAAACACAGTTTCAACGAAGCCGTTGAATTAGCAATAAATTCATCGTATGTTAAATTTGATGAAACAATTGATGTTGCGGTTCGACTTGGCGTCGATCCAAGACATGCTGATCAGATGGTTCGCGGTACTGTCGTTTTGCCTAATGGCCTTGGCAAGGAGGTTAAAGTCCTCGTATTTGCTAAAGGAGAAAAAGAGCAAGAGGCCTTAGATGCAGGTGCGGATTTTGTCGGGAACGATGATTTAATAGAAAAAATTAAAGAAGGATGGTTCGGTTTTGACAAAGCTGTTGCAACACCTGACATGATGGGAGCTGTGGGAAAAATAGGAAAGCTTCTCGGCCCCAGGGGGCTCATGCCCAATGCAAAAATCGGAACTGTAACTTTTGATCTGGCCAGAGCCGTCAAGGAAATCAAAGCAGGAAAAATTGATTTCAAGGTTGAAAAAGCCGGCATTGTCCACGTTCCAATGGGTAAAGTTTCTTTTGGTGTAGATAAGATCATGCAGAATGCATCTGTCTTTATAGAAACGATCCTTCGACTCAAACCGGCTTCCAGTAAGGGAACTTACCTGAAAGGTATCGCCGTTTCAACTACCATGGGACCCGGCATTAAGATTGATGCGACCAGTGTCAAGGACTTGTTCAAATAATATCGTTGCTTTGAGGACTCTAAAAGTCTTGATTCTACCATTCCTAACATAACCAAACCGAGAGGATTTTTGCGTAATTTTATATTTAAGAAATTCTTGAGCTCACTGAAATTATCTGATTTTAATTCTTAATGCTACTTTGAGGTGGAGAAAACCTGTTTTAAGAACTTAGTAACCCTGTATTGATGGTGTCTATTTCTCAACAGGTTAAGTTTATATCAATAATTCTGTCAAAGACCGTAGGTGCACTTGTTTGTGTTTAATCGGCAATGCCGGCCTACCGAGACATTTTATTTTAATAAGTTGTTCCTCCGGTTTTTTTGCAGATTGAGGAAGGAGGTGTTTGAACTTGTGCGGATAGATAAAAAGAAAGAGATTGTAAAAGATCTTCATGAAAAGTTTTTGAGGTCAAAAGTTGTCATCGTAACAGATTATAAAGGCCTCGATGTGACGACGATAAATGACTTGCGAAGAAAACTTGGAGCGGAAGAAATTGAATATAAGGTGGTAAAGAACTCAC
>PKTV01000492.1 GCA_002868985.1 Desulfobacteraceae bacterium
AAATTAAAGGAAATCCTTGAGTATTTTGTATTTCACCGCAAAGAAATCATCATACGACGGACACAATATGACCTGAAAATAGCTGAAGCGCGGGCCCACATTTTAGAAGGTTTGAAAACTGCTTTAGAAAACTTTGATGATGTTGTTTTCCTCATTCGGGAGTCAAAGACACCCTTGGAGGCAAAGGTGGGTCTGGTTAAGAATTTCGATTTGACTGAAATTCAGGCACAGGCGATTCTCGATATGCGACTACAGCGACTCACCGGACTCGAACAGGAAAAGATAATCGAAGAATATAAAAATATTCTTAAGGATATCGCATGGTACAAGGAAATTCTTGGCAGTGAACGTATAGTGGAAAATATTATCAAAGATGAGCTTTCAGAGATTCAGCAAGAGTTTGGTGATGAGCGTAGGACAGAGATTGTTGAATCAACCAAAGAAATAACCATTGAAGATATGATTGTTGAAGAGGATATGGTCGTTACGATTTCAAAAAGCGGCTATATTAAAAGAAATCCCATTACGCTTTACAGAAAACAGTTGCGCGGGGGTAAGGGAAAGATGGCCATGGGTGTTAAAGAAGACGATTTTGTTGCCGATCTTTTTGTCGCTTCCACCCACCATACCTTTCTCTTTTTTACGAATCAGGGTCAGGTATACTGGTGTAAAGTTTATGACATTCCACAGGCAGGCCGTGCCAGCCGGGGCAAGGCGATTGTTAATCTTCTTAATTTGAGTAAAGATGAAAAGCTTACAACAGTTCTCGCTGTTCCAAAGTTTGAACCGGGATATCACATTATCATGGCAACAAGAAACGGCTTGGTCAAAAAAACGGAACTTATGGCATATTCCAGACCCAGAGTCGGGGGCATTATCGCTTTAAGCCTGGTTCCGGGCGACGAGTTGATTACAGCACGGATTACCGATGGAACCCTAAACGTCTTTTTAGGATCGGCAACGGGTAAATCGATCCGCTTTCACGAATCTGATGTCCGACCCAGCGGTCGCGTGACAAGAGGCGTTCGCGGGCTAAGGCTCGCTTCGGGCGACCGAATAGTTGGAATGGAGGTTTTAAGCCATGGTCAGACCCTGTTTGCGGCAACGGAAAACGGTTATGGAAAAAGAACGTCCATTGATGAATATCCTTTGCAAAGACGGGGAGGTAAGGGTGTAATTACGATTAAAACAAGTGAGCGAAACGGACAGGTTGTCTCCATACGCCTGGTAGATGAACATGATGATTTGATGCTTATGACTGACTCCGGAAAGCTTATCCGAATATCTGTCGGTGGAATTTCAGTTATCAGTCGTAACACCCAAGGGGTAAAGCTTATTGGATTGGGGCTGGGAGAGAAGGTCGCCGGTATTGCAAGGCTGGCGGAAAAAGAAGATTATTTAAGTGAAGAATGAAGGTGACATACCGGTGAATATGCAGATAGATGTAAATAAAGTGAAGATCGGTGTCGTGGGTGCTGGAAGCTGGGGAACCGCATTGACAAATCTTTTGGCATCGAAAGGTTTTAAAATCGATCTGTGGGTATTTGAAAAGGAAGTAAAAGAGCAGATCGAATCATACAGAGAAAACAAAGTTTTTCTTCCTGGTATTTCTCTTTCTGATCACATTTCTCCTTCCAACGATATTGAAACAGTTGTTAAGGGAAAAGATCTTGTGCTCCTGGTTGTTCCATCTCATGTTATGCGTGAGACCGCGAGCAAAATCCGCGAGCACATTTCCAAAGAGACGATCATTGTGTCGGCTTCTAAAGGTATTGAGAACAAAACCCACTTGACCATGTCCGGTGTGTTAAGAGAAATTTTTCATGAGATTCCCGAAGATTCGTTTGCGGTCCTTTCAGGGCCGAGTTTTGCACGGGAAGTTGTTCGGAAAGTTCCCACTGTTGTCGCTGTTGCATCCAAAAACCAAAAAGTGGCCGATGTTGTTCAGCAGATTTTTGCAACCCCTTATTTCAGGGTCTACACAAACAACGATATGATCGGTGTTGAGCTGGGAGGTTCGGTTAAGAATGTCATCGCCATCGCCTCCGGAATTACAGATGGCCTTGGCCTTGGATTAAATACAAGGGCGGCCCTAATTACCAGAGGTCTTACAGAGATGCGCCGGTTGGGGTTGAAACTCGGCGCAAACCCGCGTACTTTCGCCGGAATTGCCGGTGTTGGTGATTTGGTTTTGACTTGTACCGGAGACGTTAGCAGAAACCACACCGTGGGGAAAAAAATCGGAGAGGGCATGAAATTAAATGAAATTCTCTCTGAAATGAGGATGGTGGCGGAAGGGGTAAAAACAGCCAAGTCGGTTTACAATCTGTCACGAAAACTTGGTGTCGAAATGCCGATTTCTCATGAAGTATATCATGTTCTTTATGATGATGTTTCACCCAAAGAGGCTGTACACCGACTCATGACCCGGGATCTGAAACAAGAGCTGGATGAGGTTTAATCTGATTGTATAATAATGATTGTCTATTAAATATTTAATCCTGACTGCTTCTTTGCGCTTTATCCGTGATCGTACGGCTTCTTTCTGTTTAACGATCGCATCCATATGAATTTATCTAAAAATGAAAAAATATCCCGCCTCTTGTCTGAAATCTAAGTTAGAGACTGCCCGAACGCATAAAGGAAAAGGACATCGGAAAAGACTTCGGGAGAAGTTTCTGAATTCCGGCCTGGAAGGATTCCATGACTATGAGGTGATTGAACTGCTTTTGACACTGGCTACGCCACGAAAAGATTGTAAGGAAGCCGCAAAGGCGGCTTTGAATAAATTTAAAACACTCCAGGGTGTATTCGAAGCCTCTTCCCAGTCGCTTTGCGAAGTGCACGGAATCGGCCCAAAAAATTTATTCGGGATCAAACTGATAAAAGCTGCTGCAGATCGCTATCTTAAAAAACGATTAATACATAAAGACCCCTTGAACAATTCCAAAGAACTTTTCGAATATCTTTATCACAGGTTAAGGGATAAACCCAGAGAGTGCTTTAATGCGGTGTTTCTAGATGCAAAAAATAGAGTTATTTCAACAGAAACACTCTTTGAAGGGACACTGACAGCCATTTCTGTATACCCAAGAGAAGTACTTCTTGCAGCCCTTAATCATCATGCCGCAGCCATTATTTTCGCACATAACCATCCATCGGGTGACCCGAAACCGTCACAAGAAGACATCGCCATTACGCGCCGTCTTATTTTTGCCTTAAGGGTTATCGACATTACAGTTCATGAACACATAATTGTCGGTAATAACTGTTACTTCAGTTTTGCGGACGAGGGCTACATATCCCGGATGAATCGTGAATATGATACGCAAAATAAGTAGGGTTAAATTTCAAATCCAGATGTTCAAAACAACATAGAAATGACGAACAAATGTAAATATAAAAAATATCCGAAATGCT
>PKTV01000261.1 GCA_002868985.1 Desulfobacteraceae bacterium
GGCCTGGGCAATGCTTTCATCGATCGCCTTCGGATAATGGGCCAGACCGCACAGGAAAATTCCGTCAGTAGCAAAATCCACCGGCCGCAGCTTGGCATGGGCCTCCATAAAAAAGTTTTCGGCATTGAGCGGAATTTTATAGAATTCAGATATTGCTGTATTTTCAGCCGGCTCTATGGCTGTGGCAAGATTGACATAATCGGCCTTTATGGCGATGTTTTTTTGCAGAATCGGATCAAAAACATCCACTTCGAGGCCATTTTCCACTTCCCTAACCTCGGGTTTATTGTCCAGCGAATACCGGACAAAGATAACACCCAGCTCCCGGGCTTTTTTGTATAGATACTCTTTTTCGCCATAGGTTCGTATATCCCGATAGAGAATAAAAACATCGGTGTCCGGATGCTGTTCTTTGATGGAAACCGCCTGCAAGACAGAGGCGGTACAGCAAATTCTGGAACAATACGGTCGATTGTCGTCTCTTGATCCGACGCACTGAATAAACACGATGCTGTCGGCATTTTTTATTTTTTCAGGATCATGCTCCAGATCATGCCATCGGGTCACTCTCGGATTTTGGCCGTAAAGGTACTCATCGACATCGGCGGCCTTGCCGCCGGTGGCAACAATGGTCACCCCGTGCTGAACAGTTTTCGTACCGTTTCCATTGGCCACCTGGGTTTCAAAGTTGCCCACAAAGCCGGACGCACCCACCACTTCTGATCCGGTCAACACCTCAACGTCAGGATGCTGCTTCACTTTATCAACTAAAGCGGCAAGATATCCTTGTACATCCTGTCCTTTCGAGGTTTGTTTCAAATCCTTTGCAGCGCCGCCAAGCTCGGATGCTTTTTCCACGATGGTTGCCGGAAACCCCTGGTCGGCCAGGCTGATCGCCGCGGTCATGCCGGAAATACCACCGCCGATGACCAGCGCCGATTTATCGATTTCTACGGAAACAGCCGGAATCGGCTCCAGCAAAGAGGCTCTGTTAACCGCCATCCGAACCAGGTCTTTTGATTTTTCCGTGGCGCCTTCCTTATCGTTCGAATGCACCCAGGTACACTGATTCCGGATATTGGCCATATCAAAAAGGTATGCATTGAGACCTGCATTCCGTATGGTCTCCTGGAATAACGGTTCGTGGGTTCTCGGGGTACAGGCTGCCACAACAATGCGGTTTAATTTTTGCTCTTTGATGACCTCGACCATTTTATCCTGAGTATCCTGACTGCAGGAAAACAGGTTCTCTTCTGCATAAGTAACATTAGGCAGACTTTTCGCATATTCGGTAATGGCCGGAACATCAGCCACACCACCGATATTGATCCCACAGTTGCAAACAAACACTCCGATTCGAGCGTCTTCATCCGAAACGTCACTTTCGTCCGGAAATTCCCTTTCACTGACAAGAGATCCACGAGCGGACGACAGACTAATGCCGGCGCTGCACGCAGCCGAGCTCGCTTCCATAACCGACTCGGGAATGTCTTTGGGCCCTTGAAACGCACCACAGACATATATCCCTTTGCTTTGGGTTGCGATGGGATCGATGCTTTCTGTTTTACAGAAATTGCCTTCGCTGAGTTCAATACCGAGTCTCTTGGCCAGATCGACAATTTCTGAAGAAATCTCCATGCCCACGGACAGGACAATCTGATCAAAAATTTCGGTCTTGATCTCCCCTTCGTCGGTAACATATCGGACTTCAAGGTCATCCGTCCCGGGCACCGGATCAACGGTATGAACACGGCTTCTGACAAATCGCACACCATGCTTTTCTTTTGCTGATTCGTAATATTTATCAAAATCTTTGCCGTGTGTACGCATGTCCATGAAAAATATGGCACAGTCCAGATCATTTCCGGAATGCTCCTTGGCAATCACCGCTTCTTTAACCGCATACATACAGCATACCGACGAACAGTAGGCATTGTCACATCGATTCATATCCCTGGAACCGATGCACTGGAACCATGCAATCTTTTTCGGTTCTTTATGGTCCGACATCCTGACCAGATGTCCTTGAGTCGGCCCTGTGGCGGATAAAATTCGCTCAAACTCGATGGACGTAACCACATTTGGATACTTGATGTAATTGTAATTATCAAATTTAGACGGATCAAAGGGCTTAAATCCCGGCGCCAGAATAACCGAACCGACATCAAGTTCCAGCGTCTCGGGTTTTTCGGCATGGGTTTGAAGAGTTACGGCCTGTGGCGCGCAGGCGTCCACACACTGGTAACATTCACAACAATACCCGCAGTTCAGACATCGATGGGCTTCATCCTGACCGGCACCCTCTTCGTATCCCAGTTCAACCTCTTTGAAGTTTCCTTTGCGCTGTTCAAGGGCAAGCTCAGGCATTTTGGCCCTGGCTTCTTGGGGAATGCCCGCAGGAATCGGACGATAGATGGGATTTTCTTTGGTAATCGGTTCGCGTCCTTGAACCATATCCCGGCCTTCAATATATCGAACGATGGATTCGGCGGCTTCTTTTCCGGCGGCAATGGCGCCGATGGCCACCCACGGTCCGGTCTGAACATCGCCGCCCGCAAACACGCCTTCCCGGCCGGTGGCATAACTGATAGCGTCAACCTCGGTGGTCCCCCAGCGAGAAATTTCCAGCCCTGCAATATCTTCGATGGCCGAAAGATCCGGTCTCTGGCCGATGGCCGGAATCAGTTGATCGATGTCTATGTCATATTCACTCCCGGGAATCGGAACCGGGCGCCTTCTCCCGGATGAATCCACATCGCTCAGCTCCATGCGGATGCAGCGGAGCCCAACGACTTTACCGTCCTGGGTTAAGATTTCCTGAGGTGCGGCGAGATACTCGATATTGACACCCTCAGATTCGGCAGCATGAATCTCCTCTTCCCATGCAGGCATCTCGGCACGGGTTCGCCGATAGATAATGTTAACATTTTGTGCCCCCAGCCGAACCGCACAGCGGGCCACGTCAATGGCCACGTTCCCGCCGCCGATAATGGCGACATCTTTACCCACATCGGCTTTTCCGGTGAGGTTCACTTCCCTTAAAAAATCAACCCCCTGGCGAACGCCGTTGGCCTTTTCACCGGGAACGCCCAGCTCGATGCCCTTATGGGCGCCGATGCCCAGATAAATCGCTTTATATCCCTGGTCGAACAGATCATCCACGGTTAAATCCGAACCCAAAGGCGTGTCGGTTTTAATTTCGACACCCAGCTTGGTAATGACCTCAATTTCCTGATCCAGGATTTCCCTCGGTAACCGGTGTTCGGGTATCCCCACCCGCAGCATACCACCGGTTTCAGGTAATTCCTCATATATGGTGGATAAAATCCCTTTGCGGGCCAAATGATACGCGGCAGACAATCCTGCCGGACCGGAACCGATGATGGCCACTTTTTCATCCCTTGCA
>PKTV01000329.1 GCA_002868985.1 Desulfobacteraceae bacterium
AAATTAAACTAACATAATAGAATATTATCGTCAAAGCCTAATGACCCATACCACATTTGTTTAGTCTTCAAAAACTTGATCCTTCCCCGCATTGCGGGATCTTCGATGGGCCAAGCCTGCCCCGAATGGCGGGGGATTCTTTACATTAAGGGCGCGGTTGATATGGCCGGTTATATAAAACAGACCGGCATTTGCGTTAAGTAAATATTTACATATATTTTAAGATGTTTACTTCATAGTTATAAATATTTAGCCAAAGGTTCGTCCTCTTGAAGGTTTGTGATTATTGTGTAAATATTTGATATAATTGTTCTTATAAACATAAAGCGGTTTTTTGCATGGTTTTTGCAATATACAAAGCATTCTCGACTTTCGCTTGATCGAGATAATATTCAAGAGGCATAAATACGGTCATAAAAAAGGCCTTCAGCGGCTACCAGGCCGGCCATGCATAATAATATCAAACCAATGACACAGGATTTAAGAAATGAGCAAGAACAACCTAAAGGAAATTAGAGAATCTCTTATGATAAGCAAGGCGGAGCTTTCCAGAAATGCCAACATTTCACCCCTCACCATCACACGAATAGAGCGAGGCGAGCCATGCAGGATGGAAACAAAACGAAAGATTGTTTTAGCTTTGGGGTTGAATATCTCAGATAGGGACAAGATTTTTGGTGAGAACATGGCGATATCTGTTAAAGCCGGTGAGGATAGGCGTTCAGGCATTGATCGACGTGAATTTTCATATGCTATTCACAGTCCTGACTACAGATCTGGCAGAGAGCGGAGAAGAGATTTTTTGAAAAACTGAAAAAAGTGTATAGCAAGGTAAATATTTTAACGGAAACGATCAAAGTTAGTCGGCCAATAACTTAAAGGTCAGCCATTTAGTTTTATATATATTTCGTTAATTGTCATTCTTGCCCCCGCCTTGTACCGCGCAAAGCATCCGGGAGTCGCGGTTTCCCCCACTACTAAGTCATTCAAATGACGAAGTCACTACGCCAGTATCGTTACACGAGGAATCAAGCCCTGTGAATACCTACATAAAGTTTGACTAAAGCCCAAGTCCTTTGATAGTCATAATATTATCCTTTAAAATGGTAAAAGAAAAAAGAATCAAAGACGTCGCCTTTAAAAATGACTGAATTAATCGAATGATGAACTTGAAATCGATAGTGATACACATTTTTTGCATGGTACAGTTTTGTCTTGCAGGGATTGCATCAGCCGGCCCAATCGATGACGTTCGTGCCAATGTATATGCTTGGCATCGGTCTTGGCAAAACCGCGATATTAACAGTTACATGTCTTTCTATAGTCCGGACTTTCGATCAGAAGATCTTGATTACAAGGATTGGAAGCAAAAAAAGATTCAGGCTTTTAAAACCTCGGGTGATATCCAGGTGGAGATAACCGATCTTGGGGTTTTTATCGAAGCAGAATATGCCACGGCAAGGTTCGTTCAGCGGTATCACGATTCGAAGTTTTCTGATGTTGGGGAAAAAACGCTGACCATGGTCAACTCAAACGGCAAATGGAAAATCGTTTCGGAAGCCTGGAAACCACTGGTAATGTCTGCCCGAATCGCGAAAAACATAGCGCCGCGCTCAAATCCGAAGGAATTGGTTTCAGTGCCTCCTCCAGCTGATAAAGCCGGTCAGGATCATGAGATTAAAGCCGTTTTACAAAATGGCATCATTATTAAAAGTATCAAATTTGAACCTAAAAAGGATCGAGAAAAGGTATTTATTGCTTCAAATACATTTTTTGTTCCCGAGATCCTGACGTTAGAAGGTGATAAGCCAAGGATTGTTATTGATATTAAGCCTGTTTCTTCTTGGAGCGGACGTCATAGAACCCCGGTAAAGGGAAATCTGATCAGGCAGATCCGAACCCATCTACACCCCGGCACTAAAAAATTGCGGATTGTATTGGACCTTAATCCTTCGGAGAATTACTTCATAAATCAAGTCTATTACGAGAAAAAGAATATCTACTGCATTGAAGTCAGATAGTGTCCATCCATACATGGTCTTTTTTTCGCTGGACTTCGTTCTCCGCGGGTTTCCGGCTGCGGTGTACTTCGTGTACACCTCACCGAAAATCCTTGTGCGGCCTTGCCCAGCGAAAAAAAATCCTCATTTATGAATTGGACACTTCTTACAGTTCTCAGGCCACCTTCCAGTTTTCATCCCCGAAAAACAGCGGAAGTTCGGCGGCGCATACCGGGCCTACCTTGACATGCCGTTTACTTTGCTCAGTTAGATTGTCCCGAATCGCTGCTGCAAAGCCGGGGAGAAAAAGGGTTGACTCAGGAGCGATTTGATCAATATTCTCACGGCTGATTTCCTGCATTACCCGTTCGGCGGTCATAACCTTATAGACAATGGCCATGTCTACCGTGTGCCCGTCCGTATTCACTGCCAGATACCAGAACGGACTCAATGTGGTGGAAAGTACCGCGGTGAGAACTTCACCGGTGATTTTTGAGTTGCCGGTCACCAGAATCGGTGAATCCTTTCCCGGATGGTTGATGGGAAAAAGACCCGTGGGGCCGGGGGCAGGGAGCTGCAAAACCTCCACTTCGGGCAGGATCTCCTCCGGTTTGACTGCCCAGAGCAGGGAGAAAAAACGCTTCCTTGCCATCTTGCAATGTGAGGGTTTGAGTCTCCCGGAGCGAAGTTTTTCCAAAAACTCTTCCCGGCTGTGAAATCCACAGGCCCTGCAGTCATTGGAAGAGATATAAGATTCGACGTTTATTTTTTTCTCATAAAGATCTGCCCGGAGCATCATATCCTCCTAATTTCCTGTTGAATTTGTTTATCCATCGCATATATATTATTTTGCCTAAAAAATTTTCCGGCCGACGATGTTTTGCGAAAGTTGCTGGAAAAGCGGAAAGCTTTTTTGAAAAAATCAAATATTAAGGTTCTTCTCCAATTTAGTTGGAGAAGAGGGTCCAAGGATTCGAGGGGTCAAGGATCCAAGGGTCTATTTTCTAAAGACTTTATCAGCGCTTTTAACATTCTTTCGATTTCTGCAATGTCTTTTTGTAATGTATCCAATTCACCTTTTTCAATTAAATCTAAATCTTTAGCTAACAATATATGGGGTACCTTCTTTGGATATTTTTTTGCTTTTCACTTGTCGTAGTGAAACGAAGATCCCGCCATCGGGGAATCCTTGCCCCCTTGTACCTTTTGGAATCACACCTACTCAATTGGAAATGACCCACATATTTTACCCAAATTAACTACAACTAATCGGGAGATGACCCACAATACCTATCCTTTTCCATTTTCTGCCTGTTGGGCGAATACCCGGAAACGGCGTGCTTCCTCCTCATTTCCCATCGAGGCATATATTCGGCTGATCTTCTGAAAATATAACGGAGCATT
>PKTV01000303.1 GCA_002868985.1 Desulfobacteraceae bacterium
CATGGAATCAGTCCTTTACGCGTCTGTTTTTTGGAAGCTTTCTTTTTTGGGGACGGTGTTTTTTCTTTTTTACCCATATTTTTTTACTCACCGCAGAGACGCAAAGGACGCCGAGAATTTATTTTCTTTGTTTTCCGCTGAGAGGGCGAAAACCAAAAAGATTCAAGCTTTCAGGGCTATTCCTTAAGCTCATTTGCAATTCTAACGATGCCACTTCGCATAAGGGGCACATTAAAATTGAGAATTAGGCCAAGATTGAGTCCTGTCAATTTGAGATATGTCAAAAGTTGCGCCTAATGGATCGATTCAATTGTCTCGCATGATTTCAATTCAAGAATGATTGCATTTTCAACCACCACATCAAGTCTGTAACCACGGTCTATTTTCCTTCCTTTATAATCTATAGATAGAGTCTTTTGTTTTTCGAACGACAAACCTCGAATACTTAGTTCATGGCACAGGCACTTTTCATATGCTGATTCGAGTAATCCTGGTCCAAGAATTTTATGAACCTCAATAGCAGCGCCAATGATTTTACTGCTCAATTGATTAATATTCATAACGATTACCTTAAACTTACTAAAGGTAGATTGAACATTTTTCCATTACCGTCCTCTCAACGGTAATGGAAAATTATTTGCATCTCTGCGTTCTCTGCGGCTCTGCGGTGAGAAATTCAAGGCTACATTTTTTCCGGTGCAGACACTCCCAACAGCGCCAGTCCGTTTCGGATAACTTTCCGGACCGCCAGCACCAGATAGAGGCGCCCCTTTGACAGCAGAGGATCATCGGATAGAACCCTGTGCTTGTTGTAGTAAGCGTGAAAAGAAGACGCAAGATCCATCAGATAAAATGTTATTCTGTGCGGTTCCATATATTTTGCGCTGTCTTCGACAACTTCGGGATAACGGGTCATGGCTTTAATGAGGTTGATTTCCTCGGGTTCCCGAAGCATCGCTGCAGCCGCTTCATCCCATTCCAATTCATCCAAACCTCTTTCCCGGCTTTTTCGTGAAATGCTCGATATTCTGGCATGAACGTATTGGACATAGAAAACCGGGTTGTCATTCGTCTTTTTCTTTGCCAGTTCAAGATCAAAGTCAAGAGGGCTTTCATAATGGCGCGTAAGAAATATAAATCTTGCAGCATCTCTCCCGACCTCCTTGACAACTTCATTTAAAGTGACAAATTCACCGGCTCGGGTCGACATGGCTACCGGCTCTTTTTCTCGAAGGAGGTTAACAAGTTGCACCAAAATAACCTTAAATCGGTTTCTATTCAGTCCCGATGCTTCAATGGCGCCGGTGACTCGGGGAACATATCCATGATGGTCAGCCCCCCAGACATCGATGACCCGATGAAACCCGCGCTCAAATTTATCCATGTGATATGCAATGTCGGATGCAAAATATGTGGTCTGTCCGTTTTTACGGACAACGACACGATCTTTTTCATCTCCAAAATTCGTGGTTTTAAACCATAACGCCCCATCTTTTTCGTAAATAATGTTTTTTTCTTTAAAATCTTCGATAACAGCGTTCACCTTGCCGGTATCGTAAAGGCTCTGTTCGCTGAACCAGTTATCAAATTCAATGCCAAAATCCACTAGATCCTTTCGAATATCTTCAATAATTCGCTCTGCCGCAAAACGGGCACAAAAGAAAATCGACTGTTCCTCATCCTGATCAAACAATGTCTTCCCTTTCCGACCTATTATCTCTTTGGCATAATCGCGGATATAATCGCCCTGATAACACTCCTCCGGAAACTGAATATTTTCCCCCATCAACTCTCTATAGCGCAGATAAACAGATTTACCCAGGGTATCTATCTGACGACCCGAATCGTTGATGTAGTACTCTTTTTGAACATCATATCCGCAAAACCGCAATATATTCGCTACACTGTCACCCACAGCAGCGCCCCGTCCATGACCGACATGCAGCGGACCTGTGGGATTGGAACTTACAAATTCCACTTGTATTTTTTTGCCGTTCCCAATGTCCGTAGCACCATAAACCATATCCTCTCGATGAATTTTTCGTAAAACAGGATGCCAGGCCAATGTATTCATAAAAAAATTGATGAATCCAGGACCGGCGATCTGTGTTTTCGCCAGAATTCGGTCCGGATCTTTGATATATTTTAGAATCGCTTCTGCAATTTTTCGTGGCGGCATCTTTTGAATAGATGCAGTCACCATGGCAATGTTTGTGGAAAAGTCACCATGGGATTGAACTTTCGGCACTTCAATTTCGATTTCAGAAAACTCGGCACAAGGCAGCACCTTATTCTCATGTGCAAGTGAAATAGCGCCTGAGATGATGTTCTTTATTTTTCCTTTCATTGATTTTACGCTTTCTATCTTTCGTGTTCGCTGGATGTTTCATTTTTATAAGAGTTTCAATTCATAAAGACTTTTCATTTCCAAGTCAAGACACTTTGAGATCAAAATTATTTCGGAGCACTTGAAGCGTATTCCTTTTTATGAGATAATGGACGTATTATGGTAGAGTGGATCAAAATCTTTTCATAAATGATCCGAGCTTGAACTAACACAGGAGGGTAAAAGATGCTGGTTAAAAATTGGATGAGCAAAGAAGTGATAACCGTGGATGCTGACGAATCAATGCAGAATGCCATTTATGTTTTACAGGAAAAGAATATCAAAATATTGCCCGTCATAGAAAATGGAAATATCGTGGGCGTCATAACCGACAGAGACCTGAAAAAAGCATCCCCTTCTGACGCGACAACCCTCGATATGCATGAGCTTTTATTTTTGATCTCTAAAATAAAAGTTAGAGACTTGATGACAAAGCCGGTGTACACTGTTCGGTCGGATCATACCGTCGAAGAAGCGGCCGCCCTTCTTCTTGAAAAAAAGATTTCAGGTTTTCCGGTGGTTGACGAAAACAATCGGCTGGTCGGAATTATTACACGAAGTGATATTTTCAGAGTGCTCATATCCCTCAGCGGACTGGGCAAAAAAGGCATTCAGTTTGCCATTCGAATCAAAGATATGCCGGGCATCATAAAAGAAGTCCGGGAACTCATCCATGAGTATGGAGGTCGCACGGCCAGCATCCTGAGTTCATCGGATAACGCGCCCGACGGCTATCTAAATTTCTACTTCAGAATTTATCAGATTGACAGGGAGAGGCTTCCGTCTCTTTTAGACAGAATTAGAGAAAAAGGAACCCTTCTCTACATGGTGGACCACAGGGAAAACAAACGAGAGATCTATGAATCTTAATTTGTGTCCATCCATGAATTCAAAATGAACACAATGGGTGTCCAATTCAGAAATGAGCAATTTTTGTTCTGATCAAGGCCGCACAAGGGTTTGCGGTGAGGCGTACGTCTGTACGCCGCAGCCGGAAACCCGCGGAGAACG
>PKTV01000351.1 GCA_002868985.1 Desulfobacteraceae bacterium
ACTGGTTTCTGACCTGCCATTTTATGGATGACATGGTCATGCCCGGAACGCTGATGTATGAATGCTGCGCCCACACCCTCAGGGTTTTTATTCAGCGCATGGGATGGGTGACAACAAAAACCGGCGTCTGCTATGAACCTGTAATCGGCGTTCAAAGCGTCCTCAAATGCAGAGGGCCGGTAACACCCGAGACCCACAAAGTTTGGTACGATATCGAGGTAAAAGAAATCGGTTATGCACCGGAACCCTACGTCATTGCCGATGCCCTGATGAATGCCGACGGGCATCGTATTGTGTCGTTCAAAGACATGTCCATGAAAATGACCGGCATCACCAGGGATGAAATCGAGTTGCTCTGGGAAAAGACAGGAATCGGGGGTCAGGGGTCAGAGCCTGAGGCTGTTGGAGGTTTAAGGTTGGAGGTTGGAGGAAAGACGAGGGGAGATGGACAAGGGAAGATGGATGAAAAGCCGATGCGTCCTGTCGTCCCTCATCCTAGCGAAGCAGGCTCCCTTCTTCCATCGGTTTCACCTCAAACCTCTATCGAAGAGATCCTCAAACCTAATGCCGCCTTAGGCGATAGTCGGAGGTCAGAGATCGGGGATCAGAAAACACCCCTTTACGACAGGGATAAGATACTTTCCTTTGCAATTGGAAAGCCTTCAGAGGCATTTGGCGAACCTTATAAGATGTTCGACAACGACCGGATCATCGCCAGACTCCCCGGCCCGCCCTATTCCTTTTTGGACAGGATTGTTGCCGTTGAACCTGAAGCATGGATTTTAAAGCCGGATGGATGGATCGAAGCCGAATACGACATGTCGCCCGATGCATGGTATTTTAGAGCGGACCGCTCATCTTCCATGCCCTTTTGTGTTTTGCTCGAAGTGGCCCTTCAGCCCTGCGGATGGCTGGCAGCTTATCTGGGATCTGCCCTTAAAAGCGAAAATGATCTGAAATTCAGAAACCTCGGGGGAAATGCCGTGCTGCACCGCATGATTTTCCCGGAAGAAAAAAAATTGACCATACGCGCCCGTATGACAAAAGTCTCCGAAGCTGCTGAAATGATTATTGAGCATTTTGACTTTATGGTTTTTCAAGATGCCCAAACCATTTATTCAGGAGATACAAACTTTGGGTTCTTCACAAAACAGGCCCTGGCTCAGCAGATCGGCATCCGAAACGCCCAAAAAACAGCATACATGCCTTCTATGGATGAACTCCGGCACAGCCAGTCCTTTATTTTTGACGATACAGCGCCTCTTTTTCCCGAAGATCCGGACGTGGACCCCGCGTCTTCTTTGGCCATGCCGACAAAAGCCCTTCGAATGATCGATCGGATCGACGCCTTTGTTCCAAACGGAGGTCCCCAAGGTCTCGGTTATATCCGGGGTGTTAAAAAGGTCGATCCCGACGAATGGTTTTTCAAAGCGCATTTTTTTCAGGACCCTGTTTGTCCGGGATCTTTAGGAATAGAATCGTTTCTGCAACTCATTAAGTTTGCGGCAATGAATCAATGGCCGCATCTCGTTGAAACCCATCGCTTTGAATGGATCATGGACGAACCTCATTCCTGGTCCTATCGAGGGCAGGTCATTCCTGAAAATAAAACCATCGAAGTTGACGCCGTAATCACTAAAATGGTTGACAGTCCGGTGCCGACCCTGTACGCAAATGGTTTTTTAAAAGTGGATGGACTCTATATTTACCAAATGGAAAACTTTGGTTTTCGTTTGATTCCTATTTAATTTCTGATATCGTCAAATGGTTGAATAGGAAGATTTAAATGATGATCCGACAAGTTATCATAATGCCACTTAACTATTTACCTATTCAGCGGAATGGATGATCTTTTTTTAAAACGGGTGCTGTTTGAGTGGCTTAGGGATCGTTAGAAAGAACAGGCGCATGCCAAAATCGTATCCTTAAAAGAAGTTGCAAATTGTATAGCGAACCTATTGATTTTTCAAAGACGGGTTCCTGTTCTTTCTTTACGAGCCCTTGCCGCGAGTTCACGCGTTTTAAAAAAAGATCATCCATGGAGCGACTTTTTAGAAAAACACCTTGACCCCCCAATATGTTAGGTTGGGTCATTTTGTAATTTGATATTCGGATTTAACCTGAACAGAATTATTCGTTCAGGCATTAATTAAACAAGTTAACCACTCAACCATTTAACGATTTAACGAAACCTTTACCATGCGATATTCCAACGTCTACATCGATTCCTTCGGATATGAACTGGCCCCCAATGTGGTCACATCCGATGATATTGAACGTCGTCTTGAACCCGTGTATAAAGCCCTCCATTTTCAGAAAGGACAGCTTGAGGCGCTTACCGGAATTCGGGAACGCAGATTCTGGGACCCGGGCTACGCCATGCATGAAGGGGCCATGAAAGCCGGGCAAAAAGCCATAGATGCTTCTTCTGTTCTCCCCGAGCATATCGGTCTGCTGATTTACGGGGGAGTTTGCAGGGACAACCTCGAACCCGCAACCGCCTGTGCCGTATCCAACGGCCTTGGATTGGGTCCCAAAACCCAAATTTATGATGTTTCAAATGCATGTCTGGGTGTATTGAACGGAATGATTCAGGTGGCAAATGCCATAGAACTGGGGCAGATTAAAGCAGGTCTTGTGGTATCCTGTGAATCTGCACGACAGATTGTCGATTTTACCATTGATCGTCTTCTTGAAACAAAAGACATGGAGCATTTCAAAAAAACCATCGCAACACTCACCGGCGGCTCAGGGGCAGTGGCCGTATTATTAACGGATGCATCCTTATCCAATACAGGTCATCAGCTTTTAGGCGGCCTCATCACGTCCGCCACGGCGTATCACAAACTGTGTCGCTGGGGACCGGATACCGGAATTCCGGCCAGCGGTCTTCATATCATGCAAACGGATTCCGTGGGCGTTTTGCAGCACGGCGTGGCCCTTGGCATCGAAACATACACCGCATTCAAAAAAGAACTCTTGTGGCCGATGGATAAACCGGACAAAGTTATCTGTCATCAGGTGGGAGCGACCCATCAAAAAAATATCCTCGAATCCATCGGCATTCCAAAGGAAAAAGACTTTACGACGTTCAAGTACCTGGGAAACATCGGTACGGTGTCTCTGCCCATCACGGCGGCCATCGCAAAAGAACGGGAGTTTTTGCTTAAAAACGATCTGGTCGGATTTTTCGGCATCGGCAGCGGCCTGAACTGTCTGATGCTGGGAGTTAAGTGGTGATACTAAAAGGGTTCAAGGGGTCGAGGGGTCGTAGGTGTTCTCGGGGTGTGCTTCCCCGTTCACTCTGGTGTCTACGCGTCTGGTCATTTCAATGACTTAGCAGCGGGGGCATTCCTGCCC
>PKTV01000143.1 GCA_002868985.1 Desulfobacteraceae bacterium
CACACCTGCTACGCCGCTGTCAACATCAGCATAGTAAGTTCTGAAACGGGCGCTGCCGTACAGATCCACATCGGCCATGGCGGTGGCGGTAAAGGCCCCGACCATTGCAATGACTGCAAGTATTACAATCAATTTTTTCATCTTTAATTTCCTCCTTAATGGAATCAAGACTTGGTTTGAAAATTGATTTGCCTTAACATTTACTCGGATAATCATTATGCTTTTTCCCGGTTCACCTCCTTTCTCAACTCGGTATATCTCCGGCACAAATTTAAATGTCTAAGATGTGCCGTGTAAGGGGAGTTTCGTCCGATCTCTTAAATTTTGAGTTTCTAAGTTATAATGTCATTATTATGCATGCCAAAATTCGAATTCATGAATTTTAATTAATAATGAATACAAAGAGTTGAACAAAAGTTATACATGCTCTAGTGAGGAATCAATTGGAGAATTTTATCAAAATATGAAACTGTTTAAAAATCGTTTCAGTTTCATCTGAAACAATTCAATTATTTTATAGATGTTTATCATTGAGATAATTTTTTAATTTTCCTCCATCTTTGACAATCAGTCAAGTGATAAAATAAAAGGATCGGAACTTTTTCTAATTAAATCCTTCATCACCAAATTTGTTGCACTTATGATTTGAATTCACAGTTATTAAACGATTTCTTTTGTCGTTGAAACAAATTCCATGCAATAAAGACCGGCAGAAAGTGAATAACGAACGATTCATTTTCTTATCCATTCAAATGGGATTTCATGCCCTGGTGCTTCTGCTGCTCCAGCCTTTTGATGAACTTTTTAATCATGTGCAAAGCTTCATCTTTGTCATCATCCATAGCTGTCATTCGCATTTCATGGAATTCCTGGTCTGTAATTGTTAAGATCATTTTAAAAAACCTCTTAATCTGTCTTTTTAATACGAGTTTAATTTAGATCGGTATCATAGAAATAAATCGAGCGAATCCCGTAATCGCCCATTAACACTTTGATTCGTCCATCGTTTTCAGAAGTTTTATCGACAAGTTCTTTTTCAATGTAAAGCTCGATTCCGTTTGCTTCAAAGAAAACATATTCCCGGTTATTGACGGGTTTTCCGATCCGACCGATCGGTCCTTTAATGCCTCTTCATCACCCGATGACGGTGGCGCTGTTAAATACAGACATAACACCGCCTCTTTCTGAAATGAAATCGACCAAAAAGTCGGAGAGCTTTATGTATTGATGTTCCATAGCTAAGGGCGTTTTATTAAAATCGATAAGACTGTCCGGGGCCGTAACTGACCTCGAAAACCGGCACTCAATGAGGCTGCAAGACTTTCTCGATCTGCTTGACGAGACGGGCCTTGATATATTCAAGTGCCTTGTCTTTATCCTCATCCAGGGCAATGGCCAATACCTGCTGGACATCTGAAACGTCCAGTTCTATTTGTACTTTTCTCAAATTCATTTTCAATTTTTTTTTCGTATAATTTCAGACCCCCAGAAAGGGATTTACAATAAAATAGATTCCCAAAATTCCGATACAAATGCTCGCTCCTTTGCGAAACCAGTTTCCGGCACCCTGCCACGTACTGTTTTCCATCAGTCGCCGGACCGCCGCGGTGGAGCTTCCCGCGATGACAATGGGCAGGCAGTGACCCACGGCGAACAGCACAATAAACAGAATTCCGGCGGCCAGTTTTTGCTGGATCGTAATAATCGCCAGAATCGGGGCGATAAATCCGAAGGTACAGGAACCTGAAAGAACTCCGTATGCCAGACCCAGCGCAAACGCTCCGAACAGCCCCTTTAAGTTCAGACGATAGAGTAGGCTTCCAGACATGGTGCATTTCTCAACGCCCAGCATCCCCAGGGCCACCCAGACCAGCACCAGTCCTATAAGAATCTGCCAGTAATTCCCCACGTCGCCGAGCATCCGGCCCAGTAATGCGCAGACAATGCCGATGACAGCGATGGTGATAAACAGCCCCAGGGTAAACAGTACGGCATAAGAACTTGCCTGCTTGGGACTCAATGCCCGTTGCTGGCCGCCGACATAGGCAATAATCAGTGGAATCGATGCCAGATGGCACGGGCTGAACAGCACGCTGATCATTCCCCACACAAAACAGCCCAGAGCGGCAATGGCAGTGCCGCCGGCAATCCATTCGTTTACCGTCAAAAAGAATGATTCAATCATAACGATTTAATTAATCCATTAAACTTTTAGCTAAGCTGAAGGTGCCAGTTTGCTATGAGACTAAATGACTACCTTTTTTCACCGCCCATTTCCCCCACCTTCGTGGGGGTCATTCAAGGCACAGAGTTCGCCGAGATGTAAATATTTCCCATCGTCGCTGAGAGGGCGGTGATGGGAAAACCCTCAGCAGCTTACGCTGCAGAAACGACAAAAGCTACAAATGTTTTGGTTACAAGGTGCCAATACGGGCATTTTATTACCCGAAGGGTTGAGTCGTTTTGATTTTCGGCGTCTCAGCGAAAAGCAAAAATAAAACCAAAAACTCTGCGCTCTTTGCGGCTCTGCGGTGAATAGTTTTTTATAAAGACCCTTTTAGGAGTAGTTATTGACTGACACCCATCTTCTCCAATATTGCGACAATATCTTTTTCAGCCAAAAATCCTTCATGCCGGTAAACTTCCTGGCCGTTTTTATCGAAAAAAATTTGTGTGGGGATTGCCCGGATACCGAACCGATTGACGGGTTCCCGATGCTCCCAGACGTCGATAAAAGCGATGACCGCTTTCCCTTTGTACACTTTTTCCATCTTTTCCATGATCGGCGCCATCATTTTGCACGGGATGCACTTTTTGGCCCCAAGATCGATCATGGTAACCATCCCTTTGACCGGCAGATTTTTAAATTCATCTGCCCCGACATTTCCTGAAATCAATATGAACAAAAACAAACATATCAAGAGTGGAAGACAAATCCCCAATCGTAGTTTTTTCACCAAATCAACTCCTTATCAACAAAGTGAACCGGGTGTAACCGTAGCTGCAACATTTTCAAAAATATCTTATTCGCAGGCGGATCGAATTGCTGCTTTTACTTTCTGGATATCCTCGGCTTTAAGATTAAAATCTTTATTCTTTTCAATACCCAGATCCGTCAGCACCAGGTAATTTTTTGCTGGGATTTCCGCATGCTCCAGAATCGCCTTGGCACAGCCCAACTCACAGCCGTCAATGGCCACCATAGCAGGAACGTCTTTGGCAGATTGAACAAAACCACCCAAATGACCGCCGATACCGGCCAGGCAAAACATTTTGCCGAACCCTTCCTGTGTCAG
>PKTV01000036.1 GCA_002868985.1 Desulfobacteraceae bacterium
ACCAGCATCAGTTATACTGAATTTTTAGCCATGGTGGATACCGAGCGTGTTTCTGATGTCGTTATACAGGGTCAAGAGCTCTATGTCACAGATTCAAATCGCAATCGCTTCAAGATATATGCACCCCAGGATAGTGATCTAATCAAAATCCTTCGGGAGAAGGGCGTTTCCATTAATGCCAAACCTGAAAGCGAGTCCCCATGGTACATGTCTGTTCTTGTGTCATGGTTTCCGATGATCGTACTGATCGGCGTATGGATATTTTTTATGCGCCAGATGCAGTCCGGCGGCGGAAAAGCCATGTCTTTTGGCAAGAGCCGGGCCCGTTTGCAAACTGATCAATCGAAAAAAGTGACGTTTGAAGATGTTGCCGGTATCGATGAAGCTAAAGAAGAACTTGGCGAAATTATTGAGTTTTTAAGAGAACCTAAGAAATTCACTCGTCTTGGAGGAAGGATACCCAAAGGGGTGCTTTTGATGGGATCCCCCGGCACCGGAAAAACCCTCCTTGCACGGGCGATTGCAGGTGAAGCTGACGTTCCCTTTTTTCATATCAGTGGTTCAGATTTCGTAGAAATGTTTGTCGGCGTCGGGGCATCTCGCGTCAGGGATCTGTTTGTTCAGGGCAAAAAGAATGCCCCATGCATTATATTCATCGATGAAATCGATGCTGTTGGAAGGCACAGAGGTGCTGGTCTCGGAGGGGGACATGACGAGAGAGAACAGACCTTAAATCAGCTGTTGGTGGAAATGGACGGGTTTGAATCAAACGAGGGCGTGATCCTTATTTCCGCTACTAACCGTCCTGATGTGCTCGACCCGGCCCTCTTGCGTCCCGGTCGTTTTGACCGTCAAGTGGTTGTCCCACTGCCGGACATCTTGGGACGCGAGAAAATTCTTAAGGTTCATTTGAAGAAAACGCCGATTGCACCTGATGTAAATCCTACAGTACTGGCAAAGGGAACCCCCGGATTTTCGGGTGCTGATTTGGAAAACCTTGTCAATGAAGCGGCACTTCTGGGCGCTAAGAGAAATAAGGAAAAGGTTGATATGTTTGACCTGGAAGATGCCAAAGACAAAGTTTACATGGGATTGGAAAGAAAGTCAAAAGTTATCAGGGAAGAAGACCGAAAAACAACGGCATATCATGAAGCAGGACACGCTCTTGTGGCCCGCTTTTTGCCGGGAACCGATGCGGTGAATAAGATCACCATTATTCCAAGAGGACGTGCTGCAGGTATTACGTGGTTTTTGCCTGAAGAGAGCGATTTTAAATATAAGGATCAGCTTGAAAGTGAATTATCCGTTGCTTTTGGCGGACGGGTTGCAGAAGAAATCGTTTTTAACCGTATCAGTACCGGTGCTTCTAACGATATTAAACGGGCAACCGATATTGCTCAAAAAATGATACGCAATTGGGGTATGAGTGATGAACTCGGTCCGATGTCGTATGCCAAAGAAGAAGACCACATCTTCCTTGGGCGAGAAATCGCTCAGCACAGGGATTATTCTGAAGAAACCGCAAGAAAAATTGATGCTGAAGTCGATAAGCTGATTGAAAATGCTTATAAGCGCGCTGAGAAAAATTTAAAAGAAAATTTAGATATTCTTCATGCTTTATCGGATCGTTTGCTTGAAAAAGAAACCGTTATGGGGAAAGAGCTTGATGAACTCATACTCTCCATGAGACCCGGATTTGAGTTTCCATCAAATAAGCCAAAAAGCGAAGAAACGGTAAAAGAGAGCCAAGCAGAAGTTGACGCGGAAAAAATAGAAACCGAAGCAGATTCTGAAGGAGAGCAAGAGGAATCTTAACCCAAGTTAACCACCTATTTGTTCAGCTACTTTTCAATAAATTCTAAGAATCTATCTCAAATGAAAGCATACAGCCTTGCATGGGGCAAACACCGTCTGGATTTTGGTAAACGCACCTGCATTATGGGTGTATTGAACGTGACCCCGGATTCATTCTCGGACGGTGGAAAGTTTTTTACATTCGATGATGCAGTCGCTCAAGGTTATAGATTATTTGAAGCGGGTGCGGACATCCTTGATGTGGGCGGGGAATCTACACGACCATTTTCAAATCCGGTATCTGAAGAGGAAGAAATTCTGCGAGTTGTCCCTGTGATTGAAAAGCTTTCAAAACGCATACCGATTCCCATTTCCATTGATACAACCAAAGCCGGTGTGGCCGAACAGGCCATAAAAGCCGGTGCTTCAATGATAAATGACGTATCGTCCCTAAATTTCGATCCGAAAATGGCAAATGTTGCGGTAGATTACGGGGTTCCGGTAATTTTGATGCATATGCTTGGAAACCCAAAAACCATGCAGATGGAACCCTTTTATGATGACCTCATCGGTGAAATCAAAACATTTTTTGAAAATGCAATAGATCAGGCTGAAAATAAAGGGATTTCAAGATTGAAAATCATCATTGATCCTGGGATTGGTTTTGGGAAAACCGTCGGGCATAATCTTTTATTAATTCAGCGCTTAAATGAATTTAAAACGTTGAAAGTTCCTATCATGATCGGGACTTCAAGAAAGGCGTTTATTCGAAATCTTCTTAAGGATAATACGGTTGAAGAGATCAATGCCGATTCGGCGATGGTAGAGAGCGGAACTCAGGCTTCAGTTGCTGCCGCTATTTTGAATGGTGCCGATATCGTTCGGGTCCACAATGTTGCCAATACTCGTGTAACCGTAAAAATAATAGATGCCATAAAAAACGCACAAAATTTTCTTTAGGACATATCCTATTGATTATTTTATCGAAATTGAAATTGATGATCTTATTTAAAAACTTGCGATGACCAACCCTAGCATCTTCTCTATTTTAAGTTACCGAAATCTGACAGGTTTATTTCTGTTTTTATTTGTTGGGATTGGCATATTTTTATTATGGCCCTATGCATCCATCCAGGAAGCCGATATATTTATCCCGGTAGACTCTAAAAATATTCCTGAAGGATTGATCATAACAAACGGCCCCTTCACAGGTATAGAAGTGCATGTCCGCGGTCCGAAGTCAATCGTACGAACCCTTTCTGATCTGAAGATACAATATACGATTGACCTGTCCGGGATAAATATCGGGGCTAATGTTATACCAATACGTCAGGATCAGATTCCACTCCCCAAAGGGATTTCAATTTTAAAAATAAATCCCGACTCGATAACCGCTAAAGTGGAAAAGGAAATTAAAAAAAAGCTTCCTGTCAATATTTCTCTAACCGGAAAGCCAGCCAAAGGATTTATGATTGCTGGTGCAAAAGC
>PKTV01000279.1 GCA_002868985.1 Desulfobacteraceae bacterium
CCACTGCAACGGTATAGAACGTGGACGAACCAAAAAATATAAGAGCGAAAAGAAGAATTAAAAGAGGGCCGCCGGGCAGTTTTAACTTTTTAAATTTTTCGACCAGGTCATCCATTTTAGGAGGAACCATTCCTCCTTCCTTTCCATCCTGCTGCTTTTTAAGTTTTTCCCAATCCCAATTCATAGATTTCTTTCCTGTTAATTTGTATTAAAATCCTTAAATCTCTTATTAATTTAAGTTACCAATCCTTTCAAGTCAAGTAAAAAGCAAAGTCGATATGGGAATTGCCACTTCTGAATAGCGATCATTGATTAATGTATAGAAAATTTCTTTCGATTTCGTCTAATTGATTCTTGACAATCTAATACATCACTTTATAGTTCCTTATATTATGGCAAAAAGTAAAAAAAATAGCGAGCTTGTGCACATCGGAAATATTTTAAACAATGTCTTAAAAACCTGTCGAAGTGATTGCGATGAGGAGCTGTCAAAGGTTTGGAGTCTGTGGGAAAGTGCTGTGGGAGATGTCATCGCAAAAAATACCAAGCCAGAGGCTTTCAAGGGGAAACTACTCCTGGTCCTTGTAAACAGTCACCCATGGATGCACCAACTCCAATTTTTGAAAAAAGATATAATAAACAAAGTCAACCAAGCATTGGGGAAAGAATTGGTACAAGATATAAAATTCAAAATCGGACCGGTTTAATTAAGATGAAATCACTGAGCACAGATTCCTTCTTCAACGGCTGCATACAGGTTAAGCAGAATCGGTCCGGCTATCGTTTTTCTATAGATGCTGTTTTACTGGCCTGGCATGCCGATCCGAGCCCAAATGATACCATCCTCGATTTGGGAACAGGTTGTGGCATTATTCCTATGATACTGGCGTATCGTAATCCCGAAGTCAAAATTTACGGTATCGAGGTGCAAACGGAACTTGCCGATATCGCGAACCTCAATGTTACAGAAAATGGTATGGAAGATCAAATTACCATCCTTTGCCGGGATATGAAAACACTAAAACATGAGGATACTTCCGGAACCGTGGATCTGGCCATCAGTAACCCGCCTTTCAGAAAGTCAAAATCCGGTAGAATCAACCCGAATCAGCAGCGTGCAATTGCACGGCATGAAATTAAAATGACGCTTTACGATGTCGTTGAAACTGCGCGCAGGATGTTAAAAACTTCTGGAAGGTTTGTCATGGTCTACCCTGCCGGACGTATGATGGATATTCTCACCCAAATGCGCGCTTCCGGAATAGAACCAAAGTCGATTCGAATGGTTCATTCACGAAAAAACACAGAGGCAAAGATGATTCTCGTTGAAGGAAAAAAGGGAGGGCGTTCAGGAATAAAGATCGGTTCGCCCCTGATCATTTATCAGGAAAACGGTTCTTATTCCAATGAGGTTGAAAAAATATTTAAACCCTGATCCGAAGGGGCATTAATCCAGCTTATTCATCACCTGACCGGTAATTACTTTTGGGAAAAAGTAGGTGGCCTTACGAGGCATAATCAGGCCGGCTTTGGCAATATCGCGTACCTGCTGAATTCTTGTTGGATTAAGTATAAAAGCAATGTCATGTTTTCCGGCAAACACTGCGTCGATAGCCTCTTTTGCAATGCTCGAATAGGCGATCAGCTGCTCATTGTCAAGCCTGGCTTGATCAAAACCCAACATTTCCATAAAAATAAGACGGGTCAACACCGTCACATCAATATTTCTAAGAACCTCCGGCAATTCATCACCAAACATATTTTCCATAACGTCGGGTTTGAGTATTAACAGGTGGAGTTCCGGACGATCTTTAATGCAAACGCCGATACAATGCTTTGAACTATTCGATTTTAGAATCGAGGTAAATTTTGCAAAATTTCCATTGTGTTGATCACTATCGTAAGGAAGCGTTATGATGTCAAAATAATCTTTCGCTTTTTGGATCAGCGATTCTCTTGTTTCGACGGGGATTTCGTTTAACATGCGGTGAGCGGGAAGAACAATTAGTCCTGGATCTTCCATGCTGCAAAGGTACATCATGACATAATTTGCTGGATGACTACCGTTTAAATTAGGAGTACGGGCTGACAACCAATCTCTGTAATTAAGCGCTGTTTCGTAACGATGGTGTCCATCAGCAATAAAAATATTTTTATCCTTTAAGGCATCGGAAATATATTGGTGAACCGAATTATCGGTGATTCGCCATAGCCTGTGCTTTTGTTCGGTTTTGTCCGTAAAAACAATATCCGCTGATTTGTCGCGGATTACATCCTTAAGTTTATTATAAATGCGGTTTTCTTCATCGGAAAACAAAGAAAATATTGTGCTGAAATTAGCGTGACATGCTTTCATCAGCTCGAGCCGTTCCGATTTTACCTTGGAAAAGGTTTTTTCATGCGGCAAAATAATGCCCTTTTCAAATGGCTCAAGGCGAATCAGGGCAATCAAACCATAACGTGTCACTCGATTCCCGTCAAAGAGAAATTCCATCGACGTCAGGTAAAATGCCGGCTCTTCGTCTAACAAAATGATGTCATCTGATAACCATCTGTTAAGACATTCTGCTGCTCTAGTATAGCGGTTGTCTACAGGTGTATCATTTTCGGTAGTTTTACCCAAAGTCAACCTGATGATATTTTGTGGGTGGCGTTTATGAAATTGAATCTGCTCCTGTTCTGAGATAACGTCAAAAGGAGGGGCCACAACATCTGCCAGATTTTTGATCTTACGACTATTATAGAGGATTCCTTTAAAAGGGATGACTTCAGCCATGTTTAACAATTCCTTTTCGATACATTTTTTTTACCTTTTCAAACAAAAAAGAACTGATACTATAAAGGATTCTGTTATTCAAGGAATAAAATGCTCGGCGTTCATAAAAAATTAAATTCATCAAAACGAATATTCTTATAAAAATATTTTGTAATTATTTCTACATAAAATAAGATTATTGACATGCCCTGTTAAAAAAGTATATTGAACCTACCTTGTACTTCAGAATTTAAAGGTGCTGGAGAGGTGGCCGAGCGGCTGAAGGCCCCGCTCTCGAAAAGCGGTATCCTGTCAAAAACGGGATCGTGGGTTCGAATCCCACCCTCTCCGCCATAGCTCAGCACCTTAAGAAATTGATATCACCCCTAATTTTTCGGAGAGATGTCCGAGCTGGCTGAAGGAGCACGACTGGAAATCGTGTGTGCTGTTAATAGCGGCACCGAGGGTTCGAATCCCTCTCTCTCCGCCATATTAAATTCAGATAGAGCATCGAAAC
>PKTV01000136.1 GCA_002868985.1 Desulfobacteraceae bacterium
AAACATTTTCCCTCAAAATGTCCGACTTCACAAATCGGAACTGTAATTTTAAAGTTTTGGTCGTCAATGCGCTTCATCGGCAGATCGAACCATTCCCTGCCCATTGGCGGCCGGTTATTTTCGACCGCCGTGATGATCTCTTTTCTGGCTGTTTTTGCATGCCCGATGTTCGTCCGAAGCCAAGCGCTTCCTTTTTGAGGGTGGGGAAGAGAGAGGGTAAATGAACCGGTATCACCCCGAAACATCAGAATGCGGGTCCCTGGTACAGGATTCTGGATAACGTTATTTAAATTCTTCATGGAGCTTCACTCTTTATGATCTTGGCAAAAAGTCAAAAAATAACTTTTTACGAGAGTGTTTCGTATTTGGTGTAAAGCCTCTTACCTTAAAAATTTTCCCCGGCCTGCTAAGCGGTATTGGCTTTGCTGATAATGAAGGATGCGAAACTTGAGTTATTAATATAAGTCAATGAAAATTGGGTGTCAAAGGAAAAGGCATCGTTATGATAATACTGAAGGTTTAAATAGATGAAGAAGTTTGCGGCCTATCCACAACCTCAGACCGAGAAGCCAACAGATTAGAAATCTTTTGTCTGAGTTCTTCGGCTGCTGAATGGCTGTTGACCACATACCCATCAGCCATAGAAAGTTGGGGACAATCCAGGTGGGTGTCGTGAATGGTAACGATAAGAACCGGAAGATTCGGATCACGAACCTTTATTTCTTTTAATACATCCCATACCAAAAATCCATGTTTCAGGTATTGATTCAGTAAAACAATATTGGGCTTAAATGATAAAATATCTTCCTTAACAGCTTCGATATTGTCCGTTGTTGAGACATTATGCTTCTCACCCGTCAGTCCTTCCCTGCAAAGGTCCTTTATCCATGCCTGATCATCGATGATAAGGATATTGGCCATTTTTATCTCCCGGCCGAGCTTCCTTGCAAGAGTTCCACCTAAGCTGAGCGTTTCCAATTTCACCGCATCTACTGCGTCAGGTGCCGTTACGCATAGACGACTATAGCGAAACAACATCTTCTCCCGCGAAGCGGGATTTCGCTATGCTCAAGGCTTGTCGTAGCGAAGCGGAGATCCCGCCACGCGGGGCTTATCTGCAGTAAACTTGAAAATCGCTCAACTTAGGTTCCACTATGGTGAAATGGAATCGGCACATTCAAACAGCATAAAAATAATTTATATTGAAAATCGAACGTATTACTTCCATTAAGGTGTTACAGTTTTAATAGTATTCTAAATACTTAACACCGACTCCAAAATGATTGTCTTCTTCACCGCCAATATCTTTCCACCATTTGACTTCAGCAAGGGAAATGGTCCGCAACCCCTCACTGAGTTCAGGATCAGAAGCATCAAACAGACAGTCATTCATTTGGAAATAAATATTTGCTCCTTCTTTGAAAAAAACATCGGACTCGAAATACATGCCATCCTTGCTGTAGTTGAGCACTTTGGCATTGAACATCTTTTTTTTGTTAAAACAACCCCATGCGATGGATGCTTTGCATCTGTGACGTTTATCGATTCTTTTTTCCATAAGCCATGAATCTCCTGCAATACGTTATTTCTTAAGCTCAAATGGAAGATAAATAAATCAGGTGTGTTAAGTTAATGCACAACGTGCCTGTTTAATCCCACTAAGGCTTGGTCATCAAGATATAGAAAAATGAGTTCCAGGGTATAATTGTCTAAAAGATATCTTTCCCATCCAAGCCTTTCCAGTGCATATTTTACATCAGCTGTTGTAAAATACCACTCACTTCCTATAATATTGTATACGTCTTTAATCAGCCGAGTTATCTCAATGGGGGCCAGCCCTCTGTTTTTTAATCTCCCCGATATTTTATTTCTTATATTTAGCACCAAAGCCTCAGGATTAATTTGAATCACTTAATTCATTCAAATGAAGATAGGGAATGAACTTCTTTATTCCTCTTGCAGACAACTTCTCAATCAGCTTTGAATCGTCAAGCGCATCACAGGTGCTCAAAATAAGGACAAGGCCTGTACCTGTAAAAAAGATACCTGCTTTAAGGGGCACCTCCCTTTTAATATTTAGAAAAAATATCAATGTCTAAATTTCGATATACTCATGCTTATCAAATTACGATTTGCAATGTCTATAGAGGGGAGGCTTCATTTTTATAGGGAAAACTCCTATAAAGTGGGAACTTATCCTAATTGCAGCTGGAACAAATTACAGCCTATTTAAAAGTTGATTGCACTCGCCGGTTGTTTAAACGTTAAAGCTAAATGAAATGCCGAAGCAGATCAACTCTTGACAAAAAATGTCGGACCTGAGAATATTTATTTTTTATTTTTAAACATATTAGACTCAGATTTGATGAAAAACTGAATCTATTCCAGCTTACGATATTATTCTCTATTGACTTCTTTTTATTAATTTTTTATTTAATCTGACAGGTTATCTATTATGAAATGGTTTCTTTATGCCTTTAGCTTTATCTGGATCTCTTTCGGCGCCGGGCTTATCATCTACACCCGCGAATCGAAAAACGTGATAAAAAGCTTCGTTTCGAATCTTGACCGCAGAATCTTATCGGCATTACCGGCGATCTTGGGTGTTTTTCTTATCATTGCTGCATCGGAGAGCCGTCACTCGTGGTTTATAAGATTAATCGGAATCTTGGCTGTTCTTAAAGGTGGGTTTATATTCTGGAACCCTCAAAACTTGTATGATAAAACTGTTGACTGGTATTTAAATTCTTTGTCGGATCAAACATTTAGATTCTTTGGAATTATTACACTCATTCTGGGTACTGTCATTTTATCCTGGATAGTGTAGGCCGAAAGGAGCAATGGACCATGACATTAACAAAAGCCCAAATCATTGAAGAAATCAGTAACAAAGACGGATTCACAAAGAAAAATTCCATTAAAATCGTGGAAACGCTGTTAGATATCATCAAGAGCACTTTAGAATCCGGCGATGATGTTTTGATCAGTGGATTTGGAAAATTCTGTGTAAAAGAAAAGAAAGAGCGTAGAGGCAGAAACCCTGCCACCGGTGACGACATGATGCTTTCAGCAAGAAAGGTCGTTACGTTTAAATGTTCCTCCAAGCTGAGGGATATGATTAACGGGTAATAAACGAATATTAATATAGTAAAATCTTTTACTCGCGATACAAAGAGCAAAATTCCAATATGGCTCACAAAGCGGATAAAATAGATTTTTCCAGACAATCTTAACAATAATGGAGGAATATGAACTTTAAAAGGCCCTTATCG
>PKTV01000356.1 GCA_002868985.1 Desulfobacteraceae bacterium
CTGCGGCTTAAACGCAAAGCAAAATCAATGAGTTAAAAAAATAACCACGAAAGGATAGGATTATTTTCGAATTTATATCAAAAAATAAGATCGGTTTCATCGCCTTTATTTTGTTTTTTACCATATTTGTCTCACGTTTAGTTGCAGCAGAATACAGCCACATCTATCAATTTGAAGACCCCACAATCATAATACTCTCAAATGGCCGACAGATATTGAAGATGAAAGGCACCCACCAAAAAGACGGTATTGTCGGAACACCTGTGCTGCCTGTAAAAACATCCAAAATTTTCATCCCCGCAGATGAAAAGGTCGTGTCAACCGAGATAATATATGGAACATTAATAGCAATTGAAGGATCGTACATCATCCAGCATGTTACCACACCGCAACCTGCCACTGAAAAAGAATACGACACTGTCGAAAAACCTGCTTCGGACATTTATGAAACAAATGCGCCATACCCTTCTGTTATCCACAAGGTTAGAGCTCCACAGTTTTTAAATGGTGTAAAAGTAGCATTGGTCGATTTGATGCCTGTTCTTTATAACCCTGTTGAGGGTCAATTGAAATATTACAAGGAACTGGAAGTCAAAATCATAACAGAGAAGGAAAATAGGCCGGACTGGGTCATGCCTTACCGGGATTTTCATAAAGACAGAGAAAAAATCCTGAATATAATTGACAATAAGGATGATTTTTTAAGGTTGTACCAGGTTTCTGAAAACGAAATGACTCCAAAATTTTTATCCGCTTCTGAGGAACCTTCTGCAGCCGCAGGTACACGTCAGTATGTGGTGATTACCACCGCAGAGCTATCACCGGCATTTGAAACACTCACCACCCATAAAGCATCGTCTGCAGGTGGTGGGTTTACCACATATATTGAGTACATCGACGAAATTGCTGCCATTTATTCCGGTGTCGATCTTGCTGAAAAGATGCGGAATTTCATAATAGATATGTACACCCATTATGGAACACAATATGTGGTGCTCGGCGGTGATTGCGACGGCGCTCCAGAAAACCAGGTCATCCCTACGAGGGGCTGCTATGCTCAGGTTGGTGATTACACCGACGCCTATATCCCGAGTGATCTTTATTTTGGCTGTTTGGACGGCTCCTGGAATTTTGATGGAGATGCGCTTTGGGGTGAAATAAATGACGGAATTAACGGAAGTGATATTGACTGGTTTTCGGAGGTATATGTCGGCCGCATACCTGCGGATAATTATACGGAAGCCATGAATCAGATCAACAAGATCATTGCCTTTGAGACCCATTCTAGCCCAACTAAAATCCTTCTCACCGGAGAAGAGTTGGAGAGTTCAACCTGGGGAGGAGATAGGATGGACTGGCTATACTCTTTTATGGGTTCAATTCCTAAGACTACGCTATATGATCGAGACTGGGAAGACAATAACTGGCCAAAATCACAACTTTTGACATCTATTAATTCAAATCAGCATTATAGTATCAACTATTCGGGTCACTCAACCATTTTTTCCGATATAAAATTAAATAACAACGACATCTTTACAATGACAAACGATAAATATTTTTTCGTTTATTCTCAAGGATGTTATGCGGGTTCAATTGATGGTCTCAATTCAGACAACACCTATAAGTCCACGGATTGTTTTGGAGAAGCGATTACCAATGGCAATAGTAATGGAGGCGCATTTGCATACATCGGCAATTCTCGATATAGCTGGTATTATCCAGGCGGTTATATTAAAGGTGCATCCAATCTTGCTCATAAAGAATTTGTGGAAGCAATTACTAGTGGGAATATTACAAAAATAGGTGTGGCAAATCAAAAATCCAAAACCGACCTTCCACTTGACTCTCAATTATACCGTTGGATCGCTTTTGCAACCAATTTGATTGGATGTCCGGCCACTGACTTAAGCGCCCTGGATTTATTTGCCAGCAATTATGAAGGCAGTGAGGGTTCAGCTAATGTCCCTGTTTATAGTACCCCGGTTAGTCCTGGTGGCGCTAGCGGCGGCTGTTTTATAGCTACAGCAGCTTATGGATCCTTAGTAGAGCCGCATGTCAAAATATTGCGGGACTTCCGTGATCGTTTCCTTATAACCAATTTCGCCGGCAAATCCTTTGTAAATTTATATTACAAATACTCACCGCCGCTCGCCGACTTTATCGCAAAGCATGATAACTTGAGGATGATTGTTCGTGCGACCTTGTTTCCTCTTGTCGGGATAAGCTGGGTTGCTTTGAAGCACGGTATCTCGCCAACAATTTCAATAGTACTTCTATTTGGAATTGGATTAATCGGCCTTACAAGAATAAGGGAAAAATATAGCGCCTAACCAACATTTTGCAATTTAAATAAACGATCAAACGATATTAAGTCGCAAAATATTTCATCTCCAATTTTTTCCAATTACGAAACAGAATGTTTGAATGGAACAGACCCGGTGATTATTAGCCGCTAACTCCACCTGAAAACAGCCAATAAAGCAAGTTTCTATATATACACAATTTTTTAATCAATCAGTCTTCATAAGGCTTTAACTTCAATGTGAGACCTTCAATATCCAGTATCACCGCTTTACCGCCAACTGGTAATTGAATCTCGCAAACAGCCTTCCATAGCTCGCCGTTAATCAAAACTTGGCCTTCGGTTTTATCCCATTTTTTTATTTCAACGACTTTTCCAATCATACCTGTCACGCCGTAATTGGATCTTTTATTCCGGTCTTTAATAAAACAAATCAAAGGAAACACAACATGCTCAATAAACTCAAAAACAAGAAAGGCGATTACGAATGTGATAATTACACTTTTCATTGAAGATTTTCTCAGTCAACAAGCAGGTGGCCGACCACTAACAGAAGAATCATTATTAAAAAGGATGCCGATGTCGTGTGTAAACGATAAACGGATTTCCGCATCCTCTTGGGAGAAAATTTGAACTTTAAAATTAAACCAAGAAAAACCATCACTGTCACCATTATTAAGCCCCATTCAGGTAGGGGGGATGAACGACAAGAAGATAACAGAAAATGAAAAAAAGCGATACCCAAGGCGACTGGATTTAAAACATAATGAAATCTCATCAAATGTTTTTTCTGTAACCTCAAAACCGGATTTTAAATTATGCTTAAAATGGGGATGGAATCAAGAGCATTCAGCAGAGAATCGATTACTTTTTTGGTGAATGTCGTAATTTGCCACTTTCTTACTCAAGCCCCAATTTGACAGATTGCCATGACATGAAATCAATTAAAACAGATAGATATAA
>PKTV01000032.1 GCA_002868985.1 Desulfobacteraceae bacterium
AAATTTGAGGTTGCAAAATAGGAAAAATAACGCTTTTCGCAGCCTGGGATCGGGAGTATTCAATTCTTTTCATAACCGAAGGCTTCAAACCACATCGACCATGCAGTGTTGATCTTCTTCCTTACCTTTTCGGGTAGCGCTTTGTAAGTATTTTTTTTGTATTTCCTGAAGCTTATAGACCGATCGGGCCGGGAATCGTTCCTTTTTTGCCCGCTGAGTATAATGATCCTGCCACTGGTTGGCTTTTTTTTTAGTTTGTCTCATAGTACCTAACCCGGATAAACCGGCCTCCGGCTTGTAGATCCTACAGCTCGGAAAGAAATAACAAATCACAAGCATCAAATTTCAAATAAATTCCAAAATGCAAGCTCCAAATTCCAAATACTAAAGAACCAAACAATTTCAATTTTTCCAGTATTGATGAAAAAATCTTTTTCAATTCGTTTGCCTTTCTTCAAGATTATCTACTGGTTTGTTCTTTGGGATTTTGGTCATTGGTATTTGCTTGTTATTTGAGATTTGTTATTTGGAATTTCCATTAGCTTAATTACTCCACGAGTGGATACGAAAAAGTCTTGCCATAAAAGGCAAAAAAATAAAAATTAAGATACTAAAACAGGTTCTCCATAGCTTCTGATACAGTTTTTACGCCGATGAGTTTTATGCCCTTCATCCCGGTGGTCCGTTTCAGGTTGCTTTGCGGCACAAGACATCGATTGAAGCCCATTTTTTTTGCTTCAGCAACCCTGGTTTCAACCCGGCCAATGGCCCTGACTTCACCGGTTAAACCGATTTCACCCAAAATAACGGTTCCTTTTTGAATCGGCCGGTCTAAAAAGCTCGAAGCAACAGCAGCTACGATCGCCATGTCGACAGCAGGTTCGTCTATCTTAACCCCCCCGGCGACGTTGATAAAAATGTCGTGCCCCATCAAATGCATGCCCAACTTTTTTTCCATTACGGCAACCAGCAAGGCAACCCGGTTGTGATCAATTCCCAAAATCGTTCTTCGAGGATTCCCGAAGCTTGTACTGCTTGCAAGGGCCTGAAGTTCAACGAGGATCGGCCTTGTTCCTTCCATGCTGGACGTAACCACGGAGCCCGAGACGTTTTCAGGTCGTTCGGCAAGAAATACAGCTGAAGGGTTGGCCACTTCATTGAGGCCGCTTTCATTCATTTCAAACACACCGATTTCATTGGTTGATCCGAACCTGTTCTTTACCGCCCTGAGAATCCGGAACACGTGGTTGCGATCACCTTCAAAGTAAAGTACCGTATCTACCATATGCTCTAAAAGTCTCGGCCCGGCAATGGCGCCGTCTTTGGTTACGTGTCCCACCAGGAATACGGGTGTTCCGGTCTTCTTGGCCATGAGCATGAGTTGCATGGTAGATTCCCGTACCTGAGTAACACTCCCGGGAGCGGAGGTTAAATCAGAGCAGAACATGGTCTGGATTGAATCAATTACCATCACCTGTGGCTGAACAGATCCAGCCATCAACAGGATAGATTCCAAATCATTTTCTGAAACAACCATCAAGTCCGGCGATACTGCGGACAGCAGCCTTTGGCTGCGTATCCTCATCTGACGCTCCGATTCCTCTCCTGAAACGTACAATACTTTTGAACCTTTTTCGGCAATACCATTTAGCGCCTGAAGCATAAGGGTTGATTTTCCGATTCCCGGATCTCCACCAATCAGGACAAGGGTGCCGGGGACGAGCCCTCCGCCCAAAACACGGTCAAATTCTCTGATTCCGGTTAAAAGACGTTCTTCCGGATCAAGGGCAATGGCGTCTAAAGGGACCGGTTTTGTCTGCGAAGAAGATAACATCCGGCGAGCCCCTTGGGCGGGTTTGACTGTTTTTATTTCCTCCACGAAGCTTTGCCACTGTCCGCAGTCAGGACATTTACCCATCCATTTGGGTGTCTGGTAGCCACAGGTCTGACAGGAAAATATTGTTTTTGATGTTTTTTTTATCATGCAAATTTATCACTTAAAGAGTTTTCAATTAAGAACACCCCCGTCAAGTTTTGATGTGATAAGGGTTTGACAAAATCATTCATAACATGTCATTTAGATCCGATCAACCAGTGTCTTAACACTAACAGGAAAAGTCAAAGTCAACTCTAACTGATTCAGATAGAAGCGATTTGCTTTCCCGGATACGGCACTAAAATCCCAAATCACAATACTCAAATTACAAACAATATCAAAATTACAAATTTCAATGACCAAAACATTTCAATCAGTTATTGTATGTCTCGCTGTCATTCTGTCTGTTTTGAATTTTGAATTTAGGTCATTGGTATTTGTTTGAGATTTGTATTTTGGTGCTTGGAATTTCATAATTTTCCTAAGCCAGTAATTTTATTTGTTCCAAGCAATTACGTGTTTAAAGCACGTGGCCCTGTTAACGCTTCAGCTTAACTCAGAATATTATAATTGAATCAAAATTTATGATCGATTACCACCTGCACACACTGTTTTGCAACCATGCTACCGGCGGTATGGAACGTTATATCCAAAGTGCTATCGATTTGGGGCTGCAGGAGATCTGTTTTCTGGATCATCTGACCATTCAGAAAGCCGAACCCATGCTTTCCATGACGCCGGAAGAGGTCCCTTACTATTTTAATGCCGTCCAGGTTTTGAAACAAAAATATAAAAACAAGATCGGCGTCAAGGCCGGTCTCGAGGTGGATTTTAATCCGGCATATATCGATTTTATTCAGGATATTATCGGGACATTTGCGTTTGATATGATTGCCGCCTCGTTACATTTTCCGGGCGGCTTTGATGTTGTCAGTCACCGTTCAGCATGGCGTCATGGGGAAAAAGATGTTGATGATGTCTATGAACTTTATTTCGATCGTCTCAAAAAGATGCTGGATTATGGCTATTTTGATGTGATATGCCATATTGATCTCATAAAAAAATTCGGTCGAAAACCTTCGAGGTCTTTTGAAAAAGAATTTGATGAAATACTGTCGATCATTAAAGACAAAAATTTGACCGTGGAAGTGAATACCAGTGGTTACGACCATCCTGTTGGAGACATTTATCCTTCTTTGGAGATACTTAAAAAATGTCATGAACATGGGATTCGTATCACTTTAGGCTCAGATGCGCATCATCCGGCCAATGTGGGCATTCACTTTGAACGGGTAGTACCGACCCTCCTGTCTATCGGGTACAGAAAACTGACTACCTTTACGAGACGGAAGTGTAGTGAGGTCCCAATAACCCCAACCTAAACTGAGCGTT
>PKTV01000558.1 GCA_002868985.1 Desulfobacteraceae bacterium
CATTGTTTCACCTGCTCCCGGCATACCCGCATTATCCGTGAGATCTGCACTGAACTGGCTGAAAAAGATGTTTTGGCTCTGCGGTTTGACTTTTCCGGAAACGGGCAGAGCGAGGGCGAATTTTCGGCGTCCAACTATTCCAAACAGATCACCGAAATGCAGACCGCCGCCACCGTTATCGCTGAAAAAGGTGCCAGCCGGATCGGGCTTGCAGGGCACAGCATGGGGGCGGTCATTGCCGTTCTCACAGCAGCCCGAACCAGGACTGTGAAGGCCGTGTGTGCACTGGCCGGTCGATTATCAGGGCTGAACGCCACCCATTTTTTCAGTAAAAAACAGCTAAAGGAACTTGAGGACTCCGGCAGGGTATCGTTCAACAGTCGGGGCCGTTCATTGCAACTTTCAACGAAATTTTTTGCAGACGCCAAGCAGTATGATCTTCCGGAAACCGTAAAATTATTAGAAATACCACTGATGGTTGTTCACGGTGATGCCGACGAAGTCATTCCGGTTCAGGATGCGTATCTGGTCAAAACATTGAATCCTGAATATACGGAATTGATTGTAATACCGGGTGCTGATCACATGTTCAGTGCCGAGATTCATCGTACTCAGACCTCTAAATTGGTGGTGAAATGGTTTAAGGAACACCTCCATGAACCTCTCTGAAACCCTGAGCAAAGACTATATTGACTCGCAATACGAGAAATGGAAAGCCGATCCCAGTGAGGTTTCCCGTGACTGGCGCTTTTTTTTTGAAGGCTTTGAAATGGGTCACGGCATGGATCGGGAGGCCGATGCCGTCTATGACGAAAAACAGGTTTTAAAACAATCCCGTGTGGATGCACTCATAAGACGGTATCGTGAAATCGGACATCTGCTGGCCTGCCTCGATCCTTTGACCGCATGTCCTACGGATCATCCACTGTTGAACCTTTCCGCATTTGATCTCACCCTGGAAGATCTGGAAACGAAATTTTATGCAAAAGGCCTGATTGAAAACCATCGCGGTTCATTAAAAGATATTATCAACACGCTCAAAGAGACATACTGCCGTTCCATCGGCGTGGAGTTCATGCATATGCAGGATCCGCAAGAGCGCAAATGGCTTCAAGACCGGATGGAACCTGTTCGGAACAAGCCCGATCTAAAATCCGATGACAAACTCAGGATCATGGAAAGACTTTATCGGGCCACCCTTTTCGAACAATTTCTCCACAAAAAATATCTGGGCCAGACAAGATTTTCACTCGAAGGTGCTGAAGCGGTTGTTGCCATGCTCGATGTTCTTGCCGACAGGGCTGCATCACAGGGTTGCCGGGAAATCATTCTGGGGATGGCCCATCGGGGACGCTTGAATATTCAAGCCCATGTGCTGAACAAGTCTTTTGAGGAAATTTTTACCGAATTTGAAAGCTGTTACGATCCGGACGAAGTTTTTGGCGCCGGGGATGTCAAATACCATAACGGGTATCTTGCAGATATAAAGACCCGACGGGGTGAACCGCTGCGTTTCTTTCTTGTCAACAATCCCAGCCATTTGGAATCCGTCAATCCGGTGGTTCAAGGATTTGTGAGAGCACGACAGGATATTCTGGGCGACGACAAAAAAAACGCGGTTTTATCCCTTCTTATCCATGGTGATGCCGCTTTTTCCGGACAGGGCGTGGTTACCGAAACCCTGAACATGTCGCAGCTTACCGGATACAAAACCGGGGGCACCATCCATCTGGTGATCAACAATCAGATCGGTTATACAACACTTCCTGAACATGCCCGATCCACCCGCTACGCAACGGATGTAGCCAAGATGCTGATGGTCCCGATTTTTCATGTTCACGGCGAAGATCCGGAAGCCGTTGTTCACGCGGTCCGGCTTGCCGTGGATTACCGGAAAACCTTCAACAAGGATGTGGTCATCGATATCATCTGCTTTCGCAAGTATGGCCACAACGAAGGCGACGAGCCCTATTTTACACAACCTCAGATGTATGAGCGGATTCGGAGCCGTACCTCTTTAAACACGGTGTATTCGGGGGAACTGATAGAGCAGGGCCTTACCCGAAAAGCGGATGTGGATGTTCTGGAACAAAATATAAACCGTGAATTGGAAGATGCTCTGGAGACGGTTCGATCCAGTGCCTGCGTTTTCCCTCAAACCCGGTTTTATGAAAACTGGAAAAATTTTCACGGACGCTATACCCATGACCCTCTGGAAACCGGCGTTTCCGGTGAAAAACTCGTTGCTCTTGCCCGCAAGTTGAATATGTTCCCGGCTGATTTTTCCGCGAATACAAAATTGGTTCGCCTGCTGAAAAATCGGTTGGACAGCGTGGAAAAAGGAAAGAGTATCGATTGGGCCAATGCAGAAGCTCTGGCCTTTTCCTCCCTGCTGGTTGAGGGCGACCCGATTCGTTTAAGCGGACAGGACAGCGCACGCGGTACTTTCGCCCAGCGACATAGTGTTCTCGTCGATACCAAAACCGGCGATGAATATACGCCGCTCAATGCGCTCGATAAAGCTCAGGCAACATTTTCCGTCTATAACAGTCTGCTTTCCGAAGTCGGCGTTTTAGGTTTTGAATACGGCTACTCCATGGCACAACCCCGGGGGCTTGTGATTTGGGAAGCACAGTTCGGGGACTTTGCCAATAACGCCCAGGCAGTCATCGATCTATACATTGCCAGCGGACAAACCAAATGGCA
Organism: Desulfobacteraceae bacterium; assembly: GCA_002868985.1. Classification (GTDB taxonomy): domain Bacteria; phylum Desulfobacterota; class Desulfobacteria; order Desulfobacterales; family UBA11574; genus UBA11574. The sequence continues at coordinate 2,707 of PKTV01000558.1, forward strand.
GCGTTTTAGCGGTTTGGTTTTGTTGCTCCCCCATGGTTGGGAAGGTCTGGGGCCTGAACACTCCAGCGCCCGTCTCGAGCGCTTTCTCCAGTTGTGTGCTCAAGACAACATCCAGGTCTGTAATCTCACCACGCCGGCGCAGTACTTTCATCTTCTCCGCCGTCAGGTAAAAGCCAAGTTTCGAAAGCCGTTAATTATCATGACACCGAAAAGTCTTCTACGAAATCCGCTGGCGGTTTCTGATTTAAAAGATATGTCTTCGGGTGCTTTCAAAGAAGTTCTTGAAGATCCGGATCCCGTTAAATCACCCCGCCGCATTCTTTTTTGCAGCGGTAAAATATATTATGAACTACTTCAAAGACGCCGGGAAATGAAAAAGACCGATATTGCCATCGTTCGCTTGGAACAGTTCTATCCGTTTCCGGAAACACAATTAGAAGCCGTCATCCGAAAATACAAAAGGGTTCAGCAGTTTATATGGGTCCAGGAAGAACCGGAGAACATGGG
>PKTV01000555.1 GCA_002868985.1 Desulfobacteraceae bacterium
CAGTCTCCCCAGAGTCGCCAGAATTTCAGTGCACCCTTCGGTCAAGGGTGCCCCGGTCATGGATTGACGGGTTAAATCTATCAGTTTTTGCCAGCAAAGCACATATTTGTTTTCTCCGAGAGGCTCTCCAAAAAAATGTGCCTGAACTTTGCGTATTTTGCTTCCCCGGTCGATTCCGGTGAGTGTGAGATAAAAATCGGCAATGCGGTCTTGAATGATCGGATCATCGGAAAAGGCCCTTCCCATGGCTTCGGCATTGGCCAGATTTGAATCAAGCAGCACCCCGTTCACATCAAAAATACACACCTTGATCTTTTTGAGATCCATGCTTTTAATACCTTCCCCAAAAACAATTTCAACCATAAAACTTCAGAACTTGCCGAGTTTATAACAATTGCCAAATTTAGGCAAAATAGCCTTAGCCCGGATATTTCATGAAAATTTCGGAAACTTGACCGCTGATCTCAAACTTTTTCAATGGTAACATAAATCTAACCGTCACGATAGTTGCGTGAAATATTTTTTGACTTTCTTTAGAAAAGCCTTACCCTTTTCCAAGACAACGTTGATTCAAAGCGGTGTCATTTTTAAATTATTTTGAATGATAACGTAAAAGAAATGTTAATTAATGAGGTGACCTTATGAAAAATATATGCATCGTTGAACGGATATCAAAAGCGAGTATCGGGGTTTTTTTCCTTTTTGTCGCATCAGGTTTTATGTTGAGCGGTATCACTGTTCTTCCGCTTTTTGGATTCTTGTTGGCTGTACCGGCATTGCTTGCTTCAATATATTTCTTTTCCGCCCATCTGAATAAAAGCTGTGAAATTGAGGTTGAGTAAAAGCTTTCGCGCTGTGCTTTATAGAAATTCTAAGCTATATGATAAAATTCGGCGGCGCCTTAAGAGATATCGATATCTCTGTGGAGCCATTTGAAGCGTTCAAATGGCTCCCGAATGATCCCCTTGTAAACTTGTGGGCTAAATATTGTATTTAAACAACGCTCTATTGACAATCGTTATATTTCATGTAAGTTTTTGAAAACCCCCAATAAAGAGAAAAATGATGAGTGATTGGATTACATTTGAAAACGCAACGTATCTGGTAGAGCAAGCTTTTTTAGTGGCGGATGACAATACCGCTGCTTTGCTCGAAAAAACGTCTATAGATGTGTATACCGGCAGGGACGGCAAAAAGCATTTAAAAGGCAGTGGTCTTGTTCAAAATATGCTGCTTGTGGAGCTTTTGGAAGAAAATGACGACCTGGATTTAATTCTGGATTTAGGGGAAAACTTCAAATACCTCATGAAAACACCAAGAATTATCGGAGGAAAAGTCTTTTCACCGAATACAAAATCTTTTATTCAGTTCGATCCCATCGCTCCCTGGAGCGAGATCTCAGAGTCAGAATTTACGAAACTGAAAAACGAATTCAAATTGTTATAACAATCATCCTCAATTAACAATCATGGGATTAACTTTCTGCCTTAATTGATCGTACGTCGAAGATGCCCCGGGTTCTCCCGATAACGGGATCTTCGTTTCACTACGAAAGGCATCAAGGGTGAAGCCCCGCTATACAAAGCGGGATAAACCTCCGTCGTCTAATGCGAACCCTTGATAACGAAGACACCGTAGGAGTCAGGACGAAGGCCATAGGGTATCATCGGCTTTCGCTGAATCGAGGTTATAGCAATCAGGACACTTGGCATAATACTTGCCGGCGGAGCTCTTAAATAAGGCGCCACCCTGCAAGCCAAATCCTCCTGCTGTGTATGTTATTTTAATGATTACCTCACTTTTGCAGTACGAGCATGTATCATTTAATTCGATTTTCGATTTTTTTGGGTTGCCATTGAATAATTCTTTTAATATTTCAACCATTAAACATTAACCTCTAATTTGAATTTCATCTGAGTCGCTATACCGATTATTCTTCATCCACCCCACAAGATAGACCAAACCCACGCCAACAAGTAGTATGAGAAACATTGTAGAACCCGCGCCAATCTTCAACATCATCCAACTCAATCCCACAAGCGGTAAAAGAAAAATGCAAACCACCGGCCTCAAGTATGAATGTTTAGAAATGAAATCTGCTGCCGGGGGTGAATTTCTGTAATAATACTTCACAAAATTTTTTCCAGGGCCATTGGTCAGCAAATAACGGTCGCGGAACTTACACAATATTCTAACATGCGGTTCCAATAACGATCCGTATGCAGCCGTTGCGATGAAACAGCCACCACCACCACCGCCACCAATAGCACCGCTAGCAACACTATTATCAGCGGTCCCTTCTCTAAGAGCCACCTCGTTGGAATTAGTGCTTGTAAATCCATCGTTATCGAAAGCCCTTACGACAAAATAATATATTTTCGTTATATCCAGATCATAAATGGTACATTTGGCTTCTATCGATTCCCAATATGGAACGCTGTAATTATAGGATCGGCCTTCTTCACGTAAAAAGACTTTGTAGCCAGCCACGTCCGGCTCGTTGTTGGGCGCCCATTGAAGGGTAATGTCCATTGCATAAATGGATGATGCGAAACAAAAAAATATAAAAAGGAACAGCAAAATTAATTTAAAATTTGTAGATCGTTCTCTCTTTTGTAACTGCCTCATATTCAAAATTATTTTGTAGATTAAACATTTTTTTAGGGAAATTTACGTTTAAGATTTCAGTTTTACATGTTGTAAAAACGAAAGCTCTTTGAAAGGATTAAGATCATCTATTAGAGCAATATATATGCCAATTTAGAACGATTCGAATTGTTCTTCCATGGTTGTGAAAACCCGAATGATATAAGAAAGATAGAACCATGTTGACAATGAGAGATGATCGTTGTATCTGACTCTGAAGTTTGGGGAATTTAATGAAGAAATTGTTGCTAACGTATTGACACTTTTAGACTAAGAGTAAAGACACTGTAAAGATGGTTTCAAGATGGATGCGTTGTGGTACTGTATGATTTTATAACCGCTTTAAGCGGCTTAAAGCACAGGCTTCTAATTTTACCAAAGGTTGTTGAGTGAAGGAAATACCTTCATTAAATCTCCATTTGCTTTCAGAAACTTGAGCCGTTCTTTCCAGCAAACCGATAGTGCCTGTTGTATGGAAATTCATACATAAATCTGATCAGTTTTTTCAATTACAATATTTCTTTCGGCCAACGGCTTCAAAGGCTTTTTAGTAATATACATGATACC
>PKTV01000395.1 GCA_002868985.1 Desulfobacteraceae bacterium
GATCGCTGATTTTGTAAAGAAGCGTCTTATAGCTGATTTTTAAAATTGCGCTTGCCTTGGTTCGATTCCAGCCTGTTTGATTAAGTACGTGTGAGATGACCTCTTTTTCAATGATGTTCATCGTCTCTTTTCTAATTTTTTTAAGAGAAAATGATGCATGCCCCGGTGAATTTTCATTTTTAAGATCAAGAAGGGTGTCAACAATTAGAGCTTTATCAAGTCCTTTTTGGTCTGACGTTGAATCAAGGTCAGATTTAGCTTTGATGGAAAGATCGTCAATAACTTCTTCCCAGTTGCCTACAACGATAGAACTTTTAAGTACATTCTGAAGTTCCCTGACATTTCCAGGCCAATTGTATGATACCAGCCGTTCAATAATATTATGGTTGGGACTCGTTAATTTTTTCTTGCCAAACTGTGATGTATATTTTGTTAAGTAATGGTCAATTAAAAGTGAGATGTCTTGAGGCCTTTCTCGAAGAGGGGGTATATATATTTTTATAATATTGAGCCGATAATACAAATCTTCTCTAAAAAGTCCTTTTTTGACGTTTTCCCCAAGATTTTGATTTGTAGAAGCGATAACCCAGGCATCTGCTGTGACTTCTTTTTCAGAACCCAGTGGGGCAAACTCACCACTTTGCAGAACACGAAGAAGTTTGGCCTGAAGTGCAAGGGGCATATCTCCGATTTCGTCCAGAAACAAAACACCCTTATGGGCGAGTTCAAATTTTCCTCGTTTTTTTCGTTCGGCTCCGGTAAAAGCTCCCCTTTCATATCCAAAAAGCTCACTTTCAAGCAGTCCTTCCGGCAATGCCGCGCAGTTAACTTTTATGAAAGGTTTGTTCTTTCTTTGAGATTTATAATAAAGGTTCTGGGCAACAACCTCTTTGCCCACACCGCTTTCCCCGGTGATTAAGACATTTAACCCCGTGTCTGCAGTGTGGTCGATAAGCTTTCTGGTCCTCTCGATGCTCTCGCTTGTTCCAATTAATGGAATCTCCATGATTTCTTAATCCTGAAGTTTGTGCTTTTTGGAAGAAATTAGTTCATTGATTACTTTGTCAAGTTCAGAAAGCTCAAATGGTTTTGACAATACCTTGTCTGCTTGGGATTCTACAGCAAACGCTTCGGGATATTCCCCCCATCCAGTTATTGCTATAACGGGTGTGTCAGGGAATTTTTTCCTAATTATTGAAATAAGGCCCATTCCGCTTATTTTTGGCATAACGATATCTGTTATGACCAGGTCAAATCCTTGTTGATCATTTTCAAATAATTTCAGTCCTTCCAATCCATCAGAAGCTGAGGTGACATCATACTTTTTATCACGAAGAAAAATGCAAAGGTTGGCCAGAACAGGCTCGTCATCATCAATTAAAAGCAACTTAAATGGCTTGTCCATTTTATTTAAACCACTATCAAAATTAGTTCTTTCCAATTTTTATCAGCAATTTCCGGTAGAAGGAGATTGCGGTGGCAATTGGGGAAGCTGATATTCTTACAGAAAATAATATTATTCGATGTTCAATAAAAAAGCAAGACGGGTTTTATAGTATAAAATGTATGATAGCCTACATGAATCAAAATATTTAATCGAATTAAAATCATTGAAGGTTCCGAACTCAAATCAATGTTGTGATTACTTGCCATACGCACAAGCTGAAGACAATCCTTACTGATTACATATATCATCAAAACGAAAAGAGCAAATCCCGTGAAATGGATCTGCCTCTATTGGAAAGCGATATCCCAACTAATTTAGAGTCTGGACAAACCATTTGTTCATATCATAAAAAAGAAATAGGCAAACCCTCGAAAAAGGATTTGCTCAAAACGGATAATCTAATTCAAAAAAGGAGCAAGTCATGAAACAGAAAATGATCCTCGTTGCAGTGGATAGTTCCGATTATTCAAGGAAAGCGTTGGAAAAAGCCATTGAGTTATCGAAACTGATGGATACAAAAATCCTTCTGGTACACTGCCATAGAAGGTTCCCTTCAATCCTCGGAGAACCCTACCTTCAGAATGCGATTACGGCCATTATCAATGAAGCCAACAAAATCGTGGAACCCTACCGAAAAATCCTGCGGGAAAGCGGAAGGGAATTTTTGGAAAGGATCCTTGAGGGACCGGCCGGTAACGTCATCCCCAATGTCGCCAAGATAGAAAAGTGTGAAATGATCATCATGGGATCGAGAGGGCTTACTGATTTTGAAGGACTTTTCATCGGCAGCGTCACACACAGAGTTCTCCATCTGGCCCTCTGTCCGGTGCTCGTGGTGCGTTGATCACGGCAAAAATATAGCTTGTCAAAACCTGTGTTTTCTTGCCATAAGCTGCACCATTCACAACAATATTTGATATAAAGATATCATATTTTTCTGTTGTCAGGTTAAGTAAATCCTATTTTTTATAATTGTCAAATCATCTCCTATTTTCTCTCAGGGTAAACCAATTCTAATTCCCAAGAACGTAAAAGAGGGGGTTGAATATCTAAAACAAAATAAAATGTATTGGTATAGACAATGTGTTTATCTTTCCCTATTCGATTCTTTCTCATATCGTAATAATATATGAGACTTGGCCAAGGATTTGGTGTTTTCGTTCCCATAGTCATCACTGAAGTTCTATCCGGCGAACCAAATTTAGCTTCAATTTCTTTTTGGGTCATTCCAGGTTTTAAATTAAATACATTTTTAGAGGTAAACTTGGCGTGTCGAGGAAAGATTGCAGCACAGCCCATAAATATTGATAAAACCAAGGACAAGCAAATAAGATGACATGGTTTCATAACACATCCTTCATTTTTTAGCAGTTGAGTTTCTACGGCTATGTCTTGTTAATAAACTGATCATTTAATGAACGTTCATCAAAAACAAACCCCACCTCTCTGTTGGAGAAATGGGGTTCCGTCTATCATCATATGCTTTTCCTTGGCTTAAGGTTGAAGCAGCTATTTTGAAATCATACGTTTTTTCGCATATTTAACCCGACTTGTCAAGGACATCACAAAAGTTGCTACTTTGTAACAGGTGTGCCTTCGCAATTTTTAGAAACCCTTTTTAAATTCATTAGAAGCCATCTCAAAATAAAGATTTTGGTTCAAGATCAAGGCGGGGCCGAGTTTTAACCCGCAGGCATACTCAAGTATGTCGAGGACTTAAAACGAGGCTCCAACGCCGAGGTTGGGCCAAAAGATTATTTTGAGA
>PKTV01000390.1 GCA_002868985.1 Desulfobacteraceae bacterium
CCTCACGATGTGAAGGGATGCCCGTTTTTGTTTAGAGCATAAGGTTAGATCACAGTGACATTTGCAGCAGCAGGACCTTTTTGTCCTTGCTCTATATCAAAGGAAACTCGGTCGCCTTCATTGAGGGATTTAAAACCGTCTGCATTGATTGCAGAATGATGAACAAACACATCTGCTCCGTCTTCCTGCTCAATGAATCCGAACCCTTTGTGGTCATTAAACCACTTAACAGTTCCATTAGTCATGATAACATCCTCCTTTCAAAATATTTTCAAAATCTTAAACTGGAGGATGGCACATAAAAAAATGAACTGTTCCTTCAGAAAAAAACGGCCCCACCAATTGAAAGCGGAGCCCTATTGAATACATACATAATAACACTCTTTGTGCAGAAAGCAAGCTAATTGTTTAATTTTTTTAAAAAAATGAGGAATGCGTATTTAAACATTCAAAAACAAAATGTTAAGCGAAAACAAAAAAAGCTTCTATCAATTCTTGGTTAAGTTAGGCCTGAAGAGCCACGGCCAAGAATGATAGAGGAATCAACTGATAGACGGAATTTCATAGGCAACTATAAATTCGATATGTAACCAATATCAAATTAATTTCAAGAGGTTGATAGTTGTATCTAATTGAAGGTATCAAGGATTTCGAATTGATGGTTCATATCGAAATCGTAACCATATTAGAGGGGTATGGATTAAAGGTTTAGGAAGGCAGAAATCGTGAGTTTTCGATCTAAAGGCTGGAACACAATTAAACTTTCATTCCGAAGAAATTAATCAGAATATTGTTTAACCCCCGCTGAAGGATTGCATAGGAATAGTTACGCTCAGCCACCTCATAATTATGGTTTACCATCCTCTCTTTTCTTTTGCGTGATTTTAAAAATTCCTTTACGCTTTGAACATTTTTTTTGGTGAGAAAGCCGTCCATGACAATCAGATCGAATCCCTTAGGCTCAATATCTCTTACAAATGTAGCGTACCGGTTAATCAATAGTGGCTTTTTAAAATAAACAGCCTCAAGAAACGCATTGCCAAATCCTTCATGCAGGCTGGGGTAGGTAATGAAATCGGCATGAGGATAAATATCCCAAAGTGTCGGCTTATCCTTGTTATTCTCTTTATTATTTATTGGATCTGAGACGCGCATTTTCACTAATCTTAGATCAACTCCTCGTTCACGAGCTGTTTCTTGAAGCCACTCAGCATATTCATATCCTTCATCGCCTGCTTCATGGGAGATGACCAGCTTGTATCGAGGATCATTCAAATCTTCGACCAAATCTATGGCATGTTCAATTCCCTTGCGCTGTATAATACGTGTCGGTTGCAGAATTATACGGTCTTGTGGCCCAAGTTCCAATGAATCGCGGAAGGCGATGGTTTTATCTTCATCCACTTCCGGCGGGTTCTCAAAATCCAGAACGTTGGGAATTATCGTAGAGGAAATTCCTGTTCGAAGTGCAAGCTCTTCTTTGGCTGCGGAATTAATAACTACATGTTCGATATTATTCAAGTTGGGAGGAAACGCCATGCGCAAGTAATCTCCCGCGGCATTTACGGAAAACCGTGTCCTTTCCCAATAAAAATCATGGTGATGGGCAATCATGGGAATCTGAGTTTCTGCGATAATTTCAGTCAAAGCGATTCCCAAAGGGATATGCAACGGAATGGTAAGCGCATTCTGGGCAATAAGAAGGTCCAAATTAAATTGTGAAATAAATTCTCGAATCTTAATCTTTAAAAGTATCTTTAGATCATGAATTATATCAGTCACGGCAGTGCTTCGAACTTTGTGTCCAAATATCCGTTCATTGATCCACTGATTCTTTTCATACTTAAAGTGCGCTTCGGGAACAAGAAAACTCTTTTGGGGGTCCCTTTCCAATTCACCAGCGAACCAGAAACAGCTATGGCCGATTTTTCTTAAAACTTCCGACCACTTGCTGGTTTCCATTGTAACCCCGTCTGTGCCGGAAAAACGTGTGGAAATAAAACCAATGTTTTTAACCATGGTTATCTACCCCTAATCGCCTCCGTCCGTTATGGAGTTATGTAGGTTTCATGGAAAACTACTTTTTTTAAATCAAATGTTAAAAGAATCGTTGTTTAATAACCGTATAAGATTATGTATTTTGTATGTCAAGAACTAAATAACACAATATATAGTAGCAAAAAGCGATGTTATTACTGGGGGGTTTATAGAAGTCAATTGAGGGCAGATAATGATTTTCGCTAAATTTATTGAAAGCTGTAAACATAGAGGGATATGACAGATGTAACTAGAAGCCATCTCAAAATAAAGATTTTGGTTCAAGATCAAGGCGGGGCTGAGTTTTAACCCGCAGGCATACTCAAGTATGTCGAGGACTTAAAACGAGGCTCCAACGCCGAGGTTGGGCCAAAAGATTATTTTGAGATAGTTTCTAATAGGCCTATGGTAGTTTACTAAAGCCTTATTCGAAATAAAAAATATGTTGATATAAGTGAGTGAGGCGGGAACTTATGATTTCGTGCCTTGAGCTTTAATTGCTGAAAATTGAAGATTTTGAACCGAAATATATGCAGGCCACATTGAAACAGAAACGAAAAAGCAGACGGATTTTCTTAATGATTTCTGGAAGGGTAAACTTAGCAAAAATGAATGTGTAGCGGCTTCTATCAGCTCTGTTGTAATATCTCTTTGAATTATGCCAAGAGCTTTTATTCCATTTTATATGAAAATCCCAAGTTAAAGTTTGGATTTTCATAAAAATGACCTCGGCGAGACTCGTCAGCCTCGGGCTGATTTATCCGCCGGCTATTTGGCGCGACTCAGCCTCTAAATTGTCGAGCCACTTTCTACCTTGACCGGATATTATAAATGCTTTGAGGCAAAGGCCCGCCCTGAATGACTTTTTAGGAATTTTTAAATGCAGCCGCTTTTCCCCGAGAGCGGAACGCGATGGCCGTTTCAATTTGCCAAGGACGGTATCTGGATGTATGGAGGTTATTTCCCTGGTTGTGAGACTTCAGGCGGGCCTTCAAATCATCAGTCAATCCGATGTATCGGTGGGTTGCATCTTTCTCACTCAATAGGACATAAACATAGGTGAAACCCTTCAATTCTTTCCTCTGGCTTGCCAAGGCGTAGTTCGATAGGATGATTATGCTGGTGCATTTTGCCCGGCTGCGCTATCAGCTACGCCGTGGCAGTCTCCTTCTCA
>PKTV01000205.1 GCA_002868985.1 Desulfobacteraceae bacterium
AGAGTATACCATGAGGACATACGGTATCATTTTATCCTTGACTTTTTAGCGTTGTTTGAATAATTTTTTTGATTATTTTCAGGTGTCCACTTGCGTGGATGAAAAGGGAACCTGGTGCAAATCCAGGATGGGCCCGCCGCTGTAATCGGGGACGAATTCCACAGTATAACCACTGTTCTTTAAAGGATGGGAAGGTGTGGATGGAGAATGATCCGAGAGTCAGAAGACCTACCTGAAGATCTGTTCGTGTTCTTCGGAAAAGAAGCGAGCAGTTTGTGCATATCTGGGAGAAGAACGGGATATCCCAGGTCAATTATTTAATTGGTCTGGGATTTTTCTTTTCCAGACCGTGAAAGAATGGAGGTTGTTATGAAGTTGAGGTCATTTTTTTTCACAGTTGCCGTTATGTTCTTGTGTGTTTCAACAAATAGTCACGCAAGCGGAGACTATAAGGTTGAGCATAAAAATGCTGTTGTTCTCGCCATGTTCGGTACCACAGTAGAATCTGCACTTCAGGCTCTACTTAATATCCGCACTAAAATTGAGGACAGGTTTCCGAACACCAAAGTACGGATAGCATTTACCTCAAATATTATCCGTAAAAAATGGCAACATCGGGCTGAAGATTCTGAGTATATCAAGGCCCACCCTGAAATTCCCGACGATATCCTCCATGTGAAGACGCCCCTGGCTACCATTGCCGATTTACAGAATGATGGGTATGACAATATTGTCATTCAGCCGACGCTTATTTCCATGGGTGAAGAGTTCCTTGACCTGCACACCTATGTTAAAGCGTTAATGAACATGGGAACCTTTAAAAAACCTAAGTATAAACCGTTTCACAGGGTTGCTCTTGGCCGACCGGCGCTAGGTACTTATGGAATGAGATTTCCGTATTCCGAAGACATTGTTGCGCTTGCCAAAGCAATGGCCCCGGATGTTAAGCTTGCAACAAAGGAAAAAGCAGGTATTGTTTACATGGGACACGGAAATGACTATTTTCCCGGCAACGGCGGAGCTTATCTTGAGTTTGCCTCTAAGATGCGGAAAATCTATCCCGATGTTGTAACAGCTATCGGCAATGTGGAAGGCTATCCTGGCATTGAAGAGGTTATGGAGACTTTAAAACTGTATGGAATTAAAAAAGTGATCCTTAAACCCTTTATGGTCGTAGCAGGTGACCATTCAATAAACGATATGGCCGGTAATGAAGAGGATTCCTGGAAATCTATTTTGATGAAAAATGGCTTTGAAGTTGTTACTGTAGCCAAGGGACTTGGTGAAAACGATAACTTTGCTAATATATTTGTCAATCATGCTGTAGATGCTGCCGAGGAAGCCGGTATAGATCTCAAGTAAACAACTGGTTGATGTTTACCATGGCAGTCAATCTGGTGGGGGGGGGTGGCAATCGCCACTCCCCTATCAACATAAAGACGCGCATCATAGTTCACTCTGACCTACGGAATAAAAAACGTGGATTGATGCTAAAAGTCCTCGGAAGAAATTCCAAGAATATTATGCAGAATACCGATTATGTTCCTCTGAATTTTCCTTTTCAGAAATCGCATTCACCGACCTTAAGAAAAAGCGGATTTTGACCAGGGATCATAACGCAATATGCACATATCGCGTCATTTTTAAATTCCAAAGCCCAAGATTCAATCTTGTATTTTTCAATTTAAAAATAACTTGATCGGAAAACGTGCTGAGTTGGGATACGTTTACAGTATGTGCAGTATTAAGTGATGCCAGATAGTTGTTTTTTGTTGGAGATATTTGTAACGATTGAGCTCACTGGTTTTTACGAAACGGAGCGGAGTAAAATCCTGTTCAGCGATTTGTTAGCTATAGTTTGATTTTGAATAATCTTTTCATTTATCAAACAATTGTTTTGGATTATTTGTTTTATATTTCAACCACCAATGATCGGAATTTGGCTTATCTCGTAAATTTATTTTTTCCCCAACTTCGGGAGTGATTAGGGTAATAGATTCTTGTTCGGAGAAGGTGACCAATCTTTCAATGGGTTCATACCAGGGATGAAAAGCCAAATCAAAGGTTGCCCAATGCAAGGGAACCAGTAATTGCCCTTTGAGATCCAAATGCTGTTGTCCTGCTTCTTCGGGTGTCATATGAAGCGATCGCCAAGTGCCTTTGTCATTGAACGCACCAATTTTAAGGAACGTTACATCAAAAGGCCCCAATCGTTTGCCAATATTCTTAAATACATCATAATAGCCGGAATCACCGCTAATAAAAGCCCTCTTTTCCTTTCCGATAATAGACCAAGAACACCATAATCGTTGATTTGAATCAAATAATCCGCGACTGGCATAATGAACTGCCGGTGTGGCATGAAACTCTATAGAACCGGAAGAATAGGTCTCCCACCAATCCAACTCTATGATTTTAGTAGGATTTATTCCCCAATCCTCCATTAGTGCACCAATGCCTAACGGTACAATAAAATGTTCGACCTTCTCATTGATCTTAACAAGTGTTGATTTTTCCAAATGATCATAATGGTCATGGGTAATCAAAACGACATCGACATCTGGAAGCTCCTCTGCTGTGACCGGAGACGGATGAAACCGCTTGGGGCCAATCCAGGAAAAAGGGGACGCGCGTTGTTCCAGTACGGGATCAACTAAAATTCGCTGGTTTTCCATCAAAATTAAAATGCTGGAATGTCCTATCCAGAAAAAAGAAAATTGCCCTGCCTGATGTTTTTCCCATTGTTCCGGATGCAATCGATGAATAGGGATGTCGATTACTGGTTTTGGGTCGATTCGTTTACCGAAGATATATTCTTTAGTGACTTCCCAAGTTTCTTGTGAAAACAGTTTAGCAGAGACCCCATTAGGATTAACAAATTTACCTTTTTGAGATTGTGGAGAAGACTGAATTCGCATTTCTCTTTCTTTTTGTGTCTCGGTCAACGAGGTACATCCTATCAATTGTGTGATGATTATACTGCCAATAAAGTAAGATAAGAATTGTCTCATCAATTTCCCGTTAATGGTTTGCAATTCCCCGGTTACTAAATTTTAGAATTAACCAAATCTTAGGTGCGATATCAACCTTTGATATATGGAGAATACATGGAAAATAAACCAAGTACATATACGTAGATGAAAGTCTAAAAATTTAAATCCAAATGAAACTTGGGCTTTCTTGCCATATATGAATTCGTAATTATTTCAG
>PKTV01000454.1 GCA_002868985.1 Desulfobacteraceae bacterium
AGCATTCAGATGGAGATGGCCAGAAAAAGGATGATGCGGAATGTTCCTGAAGCGGACGTCGTTATTACCAACCCAACCCATCTTGCAATTGCTTTGAAGTATGATAGTTCGACCATGATTGCACCAAAGGTAGTCGCAAAGGGATCGAGAAAAATAGCCCAGAAGATAAAAGATGTCGCTTTAGAACATGAAATCCCAATTTTGGAGAATAAGGTACTCGCCCGAAATTTATATCCGTTGGTTGAGGTCGATCAGGAGATACCACCGGCATTCTATCAAACGGTTGCCGAGGTATTGGCTTATATTTACAGATTAAAGTCAAATTATAAACATGGAGTGTCATAAAATAATTTTTAAGGAATTTAGATGGAACAAGTTCTAAAATCAAAAGCTGAATCCACATCTGCTAGTGAGATAATGGTCGTCATTGCTGTGGTCACTATCCTTGTGGTAATGATCATTCCATTACCTTCGATACTTTTGGACTTCCTTCTGGCATTGAACATCACCGTTGCAATAACGATTCTTTTAATCGCTTTGTATACGCTTAAACCTTTGGACTTTTTCATATTCCCTTCGTTACTTCTTGTGACGACCCTTTTCAGACTGTCTCTCAATGTCGCATCGACAAGATTGATACTTTTACATGGCAATGAGGGACCCCTGGCTGCAGGAAGAGTTATTAAATCGTTTGGCAGTTTCGTGGTCGGTGGAAATTACGTTGTCGGTATGATTGTATTTGTTATTCTGATTATTGTTAATTTTGTTGTAATTACAAAGGGCGCCACCAGGATCGCTGAGGTTGCCGCTCGGTTTACACTAGATGCTATGCCCGGTAAACAGATGAGTATCGATGCGGATCTCAACGCTGGTATAATCGATGAACATGAAGCAAAAGAACGCAGGATGACCATCACAAGGGAGGCCGAATTCCACGGATCTATGGATGGTGCAGCCAAATTTGTTAGAGGAGATGCTATTGCGGGAATAATAATTGCCGTTATTAATATATTCGGTGGATTTATTATCGGCGTGTTTCAGAAAAATATGTCTGTTATGAATGCTGCTCAAAATTATACCCTTTTAACCGTAGGCGATGGTTTGGTGTCGCAGATCCCGGCGCTCACCATATCCACGGCGGCAGGAATCGTCCTCAGCAGGGCGGCCTCAAAGGGGACCATGGGCAAGGATATTGGAGAACAGTTATCTAAATATCCAAAGGCGATTTATCTTTCAGCATTAACCGTCTTTTGTTTCGGTCTAATTCCAGGTTTGCCGCATATCCCTTTTATAATGCTTTCAGTTATCATTGGGATGAGCGTTTTTGTGCTTGGACAGAAGAAAGAGCGATTAAAAAACGAAGAAGTTGAAGTAAAAACGAAAGAAGTAATCGATGAAGGGCCTGAACCCGTGGAACATCTACTGATGATTGATCCTCTCGAGTTGGAAGTCGGATATGGTCTCATTTCTTTAGTGGATAGAGAGCAGGGAGGAAAGTTTCTTGACAGGGTTCGGTCAATAAGACGTCAGTTTGCTGTCGAAATGGGAATGGTTATCCCGCCGATTCATATCAGAGATAATCTGCAACTGAATTCATCCGAATATCATATTGTTCTAAAGGGTGTAAAAATTGCCGGATCTGAATTAATGGTGAATCATTATCTGGCGATGGATCCAGGAGATGCTGCAAGAAAAATTGAAGGAATAGAAACAAAAGAGCCGGCATTTAACATCCCCGCATGCTGGATACCTGAAGCAAGAAAAGAGGAAGCCAAACTTGCGGGTTATACCGTTGTTGATGATGCAACGATCATGGCCACTCATCTGACAGAGGTTCTCCGAAAACATGCTTCAGAGCTGTTAGGCAGACAAGAAGTTCAAAGTTTGCTGGATAATCTCAGCAAAACGTATCCAAAAGCGGTTGAAGAACTTGTGCCGAACCTTCTTTCATTAGGGGGTGTCCAAAAAGTGCTACAAAATCTTTTGGAAGAACGAATATCTATCAGGGACTTGTTGACTATTGTTGAAACACTTGCAGACTGTGCCACAATGACAAAGGATCCTGATTTATTAACCGAATATGTGAGGAACAAAATGTCCAGATCCTTTATCAACCCACATATAGGAGAAGATGGTTATTTGCAACTGATAACAATGTCCCAAGATGTTGAGGAAATTCTTCATAGGGGGATACAAAAAACAGATCACGGTTCATATCTCTCCGTTGATCCAAAGATTGCAGACTCCATTATTTCTTCGATCAAAAAAGAAGCGGAAAAGGCGATGTCTAAGAATATTCAACCGATTCTTTTAACGACACCCTTAATAAGAAGACATTTGAGAAAGATGATAGAATACTTTATACCCTCGTTAATGGTATTATCTCAAAGTGAGCTTTTGAGTGATATCGGATTTAAAGCTATTGGAAAGGTAAAGTTAAGCCATGCAGGTTAAAAAATATCGAGCGAGAACAATTAAAGAAGCTACCACTAAGGTTAAAAACGTTCTGGGGCCGGATGCAATGATTCTTTCCACCAAAAAAATATCAAAAGTCGGTGCAGATAGTGTTTTTGAAATAACTGCGCTGACCGGAGCAAATAATATTTCAAATGAGAGTCCCGATATGCTCGGAGATGTCAAACAAGAGCTCATGAGTATAAAAGAGATGCTTTATCTTTTGAACAATTCGGATGTTTTTATTGAAAAATTGATAACGTATCCCGGCGTCCTAAGTCTATATACAAAAATGATAAAAAATGGTGTTAATGACCGTTATATAAGGCTATTTTTTGAAAAAACCGGAGCATTTAATGGCCATCCCGTTGATAACATGAAAAGTGTTAAGGATCGAGCCCTTAAAGAGATCATGAAAGTTATAGATGTAAAAGATCCTTTCGATATAAAAGAGAAGAATCAAATTATAGCAGCTTTTATCGGGACGACAGGTGTTGGTAAAACGACGACAATCGCAAAGCTTGCTGCCAATCTTATGCTTGAAAAGACAAAGAAAGTCGGTTTGATTTCATTAGACGCCTATAGAATAGGGGCAATGGAACAACTGAAAACATATGCAAATATATTAGGGGTATCCTGTTTCCAGGCATTCAAAAAAAAGGATCTGCTTTTTGCACTTCGAAGGATGGAAGGAAAAGATATTGTCCTTATCGACACTGCCGGAAGGCTGCATACAAAAGTCAATTTAATGGAA
>PKTV01000280.1 GCA_002868985.1 Desulfobacteraceae bacterium
CATCAATCTTCCGATGTTATGCTCCAAGACCCCGACTCCAGTAGGTCTGAGACGGATGATCTCTAGCAGAACATTTTCTTTGCCGGTCAGTTCAATGATGCTGTCCAGGTCTTTAATTTTAAAGAGATCCTGAAAGTTATCGGTGGTATAGATTCCCAGTTCTTTGGCTATAACAAGACCTTCAGCCTCCGGATTTATATCACAAACGCCGACGATATTGATTTTTAGATAGGTGAAGGATTCAATGCGGAGAAGATCCAGGAAGTATTTACAGGCCCTGCCACCGCCGACGATGGCCAAATTGATGGTATGGGCGATTTCATTTGGTGAGGCATTCGATTTGCCCATGGTTTTTTTTGGAGATCGATTCTTTTCGTTCATGATTCATCACCTCCGATCTGTCCAGGGCCGTTTCAAAGGCCGAAATTTCAATGGAACATTATCGTCAGACGGAATACTCAAAAGAATCTAAAAAGCGGTGCATTATTTGAAATAAGTCTGGGCAGCATGGCTTTATTTTTTAAAAATACTTGAAAATCAATCGAAAATCAAGATCGGATTTGTTTATTAAAGATTGTTGGGATAATTATTATCTTTCGAGATATGGCAAAATTTGATATTAGCATCTGTCATCATCTTAGTTTAAAGATGACAACTTTACAGAACCAACGATATCTAATTGGTGAAAATGATGAGTAACAACTACGCTAAAATTGTTCAGGATAATCTTGAGAAGCTATTCGAAAATATCCCGACGGACCTTGCCGATGCTTTGCCCGCACAGCAGAATGGTGATGCCTTTTTATTTGAAGCCTTTGGAGAAACATGTGAGATTCGATCCGATGGCATTTACTTGGGCGAGGTGCAGCAGGCCGGCGTGATCGGAATTCTGATTTCCCTTTATGCACTGAATGCCAAACCCGAAACATGTTTGATAGAACCGCTGAAAGCCTTTAAAGATTTCCCCAATAGTATGCCGTATGCCGGTGCTTTTGTCACCCATACCCAGCAGATCCTGGTCCCCTATGTTGATAACATCGAAAGTTCGAGCGACCGGATCATTGAAACCCTAAAAGGCTGCAAAGCGCCTTCCAACGTGGGCGGCGATTTTTCATTTATGGTTTATCCGCTTCCGAAAATCGCCCTCTGTTATATCTTTTATGAGGCTGATGAAGACTTTCCGGCTTCTGTTACCTGCCTTTATTCAAACAACGCACATTCATTTTTGCCCATAGACGCCCTGGCGGACGTGGGGGAATATACCTCAAAAAAGATGCTCGACCTCGTCCAAAAGAAATAATGCATATGAGTCGAAAATTCAAGGAATCTACGTTGAATGGTGTTATCTTTTCCAAAAAGCCTGGAGTGATGGCGTAATGGGGTAATAACAATTCCCATCACTCCATCTCTCTATAAAATTCATATTATTATATTTTAAGATCATTTCCCGTCTGTTTGGATGATTTATAATAGAACCTATCTCAAAAATAAGATTAGGGTTTAACAAAAAGCAAGTTGAGCTTTGCGAAATCCCGAGAATCGGGGGCGCGAAACGGTGAAAAAGCGGAGCATACACGTAGTATGTGAGCATTTTGAACCGTTTCGCAACGCTGCAATGGGCACTTAGATTGTTTTTGAGATAGGTTCTAATACTGTTAATTGATCTTCCGCAAGGGTGGCGTCCGGTAAAATTTTGAGGGTTTGGAGTCGAAATCTTCTTTTCAATGTCTCCACGTTACTGTTTTTCATGCCCCTCATTTTTGAAATGCTTTTGGGATGAACCTTTATGGTAACCGTATCATGGGAAACCGACTTGTGTGCCATGATTTTTGTGGCTATATCCAGAAAGATTTCGGAATGGACCATGTGACCGAATGCCGGATGATACGGTCCGGCCAAAACAGCGGCGCCGCTGTCAAGATCTTCAGAAGCCTGAAGTCCCATACGGATTACCGGAACATTCTTTTTTTTGAAAAACAGATAAAGTGTTTTGACATGGGCAACGGATCGTTCAAGAGACCAGGGGCGATACATTCCATTTTCATGCCACCTGGCAAGCAAACTGTTTTTAAGGACAATCGTTGGATATATCCTCACAAAATCAGGTTCAAGTTCGCCAATTCTGTCTGCGGTAAAGAGAGAGCTTGCCTCATCTTCTTCCGGCAATCCCACCATCATTTGCAGGCCGATTTGATAGTGCCGGTCTTTTAACAGTGCCACCGCCCGTTGTGTATCAGAAGCAGAATGCCCCCGCTTGACCGTGGCCAGTACCCGATCATCCATGGACTGCACGCCGATTTCAACGGTTGTAACCGCATAAGTCTTTATAATTTCAATCCGATCATGGTCAATGGTATCCGGTCGTGTGGAAAATCGAATGGCATCAATTTCTTTGTTGTTTACGAATTTTGTGGAGATATCCAAAAGGCGTTCGATATATTCTTTTTCCAGGCCTAAAAAATTTCCGCCGTAAAATGCCACCTGAACCGGCCGACGATCATTTCCCTTATATTTGAGAAATTCATGGATCTGTTGTTCCACTTTTTCGGGAGAAACAGTGTCACGCCCGACGCCGGTAATGGATGTTTGATTGCAAAAGACGCATTGGTGTGGGCACCCGGCATGGGGTAAGAAAATCGGAATGATGAAAGGGCGGCGGGTGGATGCGGTATTATTCATCAACTTTCAAAAGTTTAAGACATTTTCTGGCGGCATTCTGTTCAGCAGCCTTTTTGCTTTTTCCATCACTTTCCGTTTGAATCTCTCCAACGTTCAACCGTACACGAAAGGTTTTATCATGGTCCGGGCCGCTTTCATGGATAACGGTGTAAACCGGCATTTTCTGATGTTTCATCTGGACAAGCTCTTGGACCTGGCTTTTGTAGTCATGATTCGTCGTCGACATGACCACGGCGTCGAGTACAAAAGAGAAATGGCTGTCAATAATTCTAAATACTGCATCAAAACCGCCGTCCAGATAAACGGCTGCAATAACCGCTTCAAAGGTGTCTGCCAGGATGGATTGTTTCTCCCATCCTTTTGTCTGGATCTCACCTTTGCCGAGCTGCAAATACGAGCCCAGATCCATTTCCTGTGCGATGGAAGCCAGTTGAGATTCATTCACCAAATTGGCCCGCATCTTGGACAGATCGCCTTCCCTTAACTCCGGATAACGCTGCATGAGCGTGTGTCCGACAAC
>PKTV01000344.1 GCA_002868985.1 Desulfobacteraceae bacterium
AAAAAATGCCAAACTCAGATCAGAAACACTGATTAAAGAAGCCAAGCTGGATGTTAAAGACAGGCTTTTCAAAATGAAAAGCGAATTTGATGCTGAAACCAAAGACACTCGATCTGAATTAAACAACAGAGAGAGAAGGTTGATGCAAAAAGAGGAAAATATCGATCGCAAGGCGGAACAATTCGAACGTCGAGAACGAGAGATTTTTCGAAAAGAAAAAAAGGTCATTCAACAAGAAGAAAAGATTGAACGGAAAGAAAAACAGTATCAAGAACTCCTTGAGGAACAAAAGCGGCAGCTCGAAAAAATTTCAGGTTTAACAGCAGAACAGGCAAAAGAACTTCTCATCAGGGCAATGGAAAATGAAGCCCGTTATGAAGGCGCCAAAACGATAAAAAGGATAGAGAATGAAACAAGAGAACAGGCGGATAAAAAAGCAGCAGAGATCATGGCCACCGCTATACAAAGGTACGCTGGTGATTTCGTTGCTGAAAGAACGGTCTCTGTGGTTGAACTTCCAAATGATGAAATGAAAGGGAGAATCATCGGTAGAGAAGGTCGAAATATCCGTGCGCTTGAGGCGGCAACAGGGATCGATCTTATTATCGACGATACACCGGAGGCGGTTATTTTATCAGGTTTTAATCCGGTTCGGCGTGAAGTCGCCAGAATCTCTCTATTGCGGTTAATTGCGGATGGGCGAATTCATCCGGCCCGTATCGAAGATGTTGTTAAAAAAGTAGGGAAAGAAGTGGATTTGACGATTAAAGAAGCGGGTGAACAGGCAGCCTTTGATTTAGGTGTTCACGGCATCAATAACGAACTTATTAAATATATCGGACGGCTGAAATTTCGTACCAGTTATGCACAGAATGTCTTGCAGCATTCGGTTGAGGTGGGTGTTTTATCTGGGATAATGGCGTCTGAATTGGGTCTTAATTCTAAACTGGCAAGACGTATGGGTTTGCTGCATGATATTGGCAAAGCAATTGATCATGAAGTTGAAGGGCAACACGCCGTTATCGGGTCTAAGCTGGCAAAAAAATTTGGTGAAACACCGATGGTTGAGCATGCTATTGCTGCGCATCATGAAGATATACCACCCAGCTCCGTATATGATTTGTTGATCCAGGCTGCAGATGCATTGTCTGGGGCGAGGCCGGGGGCTCGTAAAGAACTACTTGAAAATTATATAAAAAGATTGGAAGATCTAGAAAACATAGCAAATTCATTTAAGGGCGTTGCAAACACTTATGCCATTCAAGCTGGAAGAGAGTTAAGGGTCATTGTAGAAAGCGGAATTATTTCCGATGAAGAGGCAACCCTTCTCAGCAGAGATGTGGCCAAAAAAATAGAAGAGTCGCTAACATTCCCGGGACAGATTAAGGTTACGGTTATTCGGGAGACCCGGGCTGTTGAGTATGCCAACAAATAAGAGACCTTATGTTTAAAAATACAAATTTCAAGTTCCAAAAACCAAAACATTTAATCCAGAAATAGGAAATAGGAAAGAGAAAAGAGGAAAGAGGATAAGGGAAACCACCCCGCCCGCCTCGCCTGAGCGAGAGCGATGGCGGGCAGGGAATGAACACAAATAAACACAAATGTTTTGAAAAATAAGAAGATTAGAAAGTGAAGAGCAAGAAGGTGGGAAGGTAAGAAGGTTAGCATGTCCTATAGGCTCCGACTTTCTGATTTTCTAACCTTCTTAACTTCCTGTTTTCCGAGACCTTCTCATCTTCTAACACCATTTGCGTGAATTTGCGGATATCTAATTCCTAATTCCTATTTTCTATTTCCTAAGAGGACTACCGCATGGAGAATTTACTTGAAGTCCTTCGAGAACGAGGGTTTATCGAACAGACCACTCATGAGGAGGAATTGAAGTCGTATCTCGAATCAGGAAAAGCGACCTGTTATATTGGGTTTGATCCCACGGCATCCAGTCTTCATGTTGGAAGCCTTGTTCCGATAATGTCACTTGCTCATATGCAAAGACACGGGCATCGACCCATTGCCCTTGTGGGTGGAGGGACAGGCCTTGTGGGGGACCCAAGTGGAAAAACAGAAATGCGAAAGCTGTTGACAGCGGAAATGGTGGATAAAAATAGTATCGGGATCAAAAAACAGCTTTCCCGATTTCTCGATTTTAAAGAGGATAAGGCTTTGATGGTAAACAATGCCGACTGGTTAACCAAACTGGAATATATTCCTTTTTTAAGAGATATTGGGCGACATTTTTCTGTTAATCGTATGATAAAAGCCGAAAGCTATAAAATCCGCCTTGAATCTGAAGAAGGTCTTAACTTCATTGAGTTTAATTATATGCTTTTGCAAGCATATGATTTTCTGGAGCTCTTTAATCATTATGATTGCAGATTACAGATGGGGGGTAGCGATCAGTGGGGAAATATCGTTGCCGGAATTGAACTGGTCAGAAAAGTTCGTCAAGAAACTGTATTCGGCATTACATTTCCTTTGATAACCACGAGTAGTGGTGCAAAGATGGGGAAAACGGCAGAAGGGGCTGTTTGGCTTGATTCGGACAAGACATCTCCTTATGATTATTATCAATATTGGATTAACACAGATGATCGGGATGTTGCCAGATTCATGGCCCTTTTTACATTCTTACCCATGGAAGAAATAAAAAAACTTGGAAAATTAAGCGGAGCAGATTTAAATAGCGCCAAGGTTGTTCTGGCATTTGAAGCGACACGGATTGCTCATGGAAAACAAGAAGCTCTCAATGCGTATTATGCTGCGGAACGCATGTTTGGTGTTCGGGTTGTGCCTGAAGAGATCGTACCGTCAAGTTCAGCTCCCCGAAATGGTACTCAAAGTGATAATATATCAAAGGTGTCAGATGGTACTTTAACGGACGCGAAAGTTGAAGTGCAGAAAGAAGTGGATGCAATACCCCATTCACATATAGAAGAGGACGAACTCAAAGACGGTATTCCGGCGTTTAAACTGTACCAACAGGTCGGTTTGGCAAGCTCTGGAAGTGCGGCCAGAAGGCTCATTGAACAAGGCGGCGCTTACGTAAATGGGCAGCGTATAGAATCCTATGATTACCTGTTAACTGAAAATGATATTGTTGATTTGGAAATACTCTTGAGAGCAGGGAAAAAACGCTATCATAAACTTAAAATAATTAAAAATAAGTCTTGACAAAATC
>PKTV01000436.1 GCA_002868985.1 Desulfobacteraceae bacterium
ATTTGCCATTCCATTCGGCCCATTTCTTTCCATTGGTGCAATGTCATTTGTTTTCTTTGGAGAGAAGTTTTTGTATTGGTATTTTCATTTATTTTAGCTATTTTGATTAAGATGTTATCATTACCTTAAGATACAAATCTCCCCGTTGTCCGTCGGATGCTGTTTTACCCAAACCTTTTAAACGCAGTTTGCTCCCTTCTTTCACACCGGGAGGGACAATCACTTTAACAATCCGTTTATGGAATCCTTTTGGGATATTGATTAGTTTTTGTGTTCCTGCAAGCGCCTCGAATGACGTAATGTCAATGGTTCCATAAAGATGAGGATCTTTTCCGAGGCCACCGGGCCGAACCACCTGAAGGCGGTGCGTTTTTCTTTTAGCTGTGATACGACGCATTTTACCGCTGATCCCGGTTTTGGGTAACGCAAGAAAAATCTTTAACAAAACGATTCCAAAAACGAACCCGCCGATATGAGCCCACCATGCAATGCCGCCAATATTCCCATGGCTGCCTGCTGCATTTAGAAATTGAAGAACAAACCAAAAACCCAGAAAGAAAAATGCGGGAATTTCGATAAACCAGGGAATAAAGATAATGGGAATCAGGGTTAATATTTTGGAATGGGGATGAAGAATCAAATAAGCCCCCATGACACCTGCAATAGCGCCACTGGCCCCGATGGTGGGTATATTGGAATGAAGATTGAAAAGAAGATGGGAAAGACCCGATGTAATGCCGCACAGCAGGTAAAAAACAAGATACCGAAAAGGACCCAGACGATCTTCGACGTTATCGCCAAAAATGTAAAGGGACCACATGTTGCCCAGAAGATGCCAGAACCCGCCGTGAAGAAACATGAAAGAGAGCCAAGACAAAAGTTGTTGACCGGAGGTAAAATAAGATGAAATTTGCGGCATTGAATATCTGGCGGGAACCAGGCCGTAAATATAAACAAAGCGGTCTAAATGGGCCCCTTGGGACATTTCAAACAGAAAAAGGACAACGTTGATACCGATAATTGTGTTGTTTACAACCGGATAATTTTTAGAAGCTATTGTGTCGCGAATGGGAATCATAAAAATTCATCAGCTGCATTTTTCAGCAAAACTCAATAGTCGGATCAATGTAAGTATTCAAGAAACAGTTCGAAAAATCGCCTCAACAGCCAGTTGCCCCACGGTACGTTCCACCAGATTCATGTTAATGAAGATGTTTATTCTTGCGTCATCAGCAACCAGATGTTCGAGTAAGGATTTTGTCATCTCTGAAGGTATCGCTCCGGCCACCCAGGCTGCCAGTCCACGATGGGCAGCATCTTTTGATCGCAGAAACAAAGAAAGATAAGATGCGGCATCCCTAACAAGTTCAGGACGCTTATGGGCAAGTCTGCCCAATCCCCATAGCACCCCCCGTTGCAATATCTCATGTTCGAGAAAGTTACCTGCCTCGTTAATGTAGGATACCAGAATACAGGCGTACTCCCTGGCCAGTCCGTCATGACGCGCCATGATTTCTCCCATGGCTTCCGGAGAGCCCCAGCCGATCCCTCCGGATTCGTCATTTAAATTCCACATCAGCCGACGCATGACGATGCGGGCAGACTCAAGATCTTCATGGGCAAGACGCGCAACTACGACACCCATTGCCGTAACTGCACGCCATTTGACCAATTCGTCCGTATTGTAAAAAAAGGAAAAAAGCGGATTGACGACCCTTCGAGCCGGCATGAGGCAGATCTCTTCAAGGCTCTTTTCAAATTCTTCATTTTTTAAAAGTGCCGGAAGTATTTTCTTGAGCTGCCTGCTGCCCATTTGCTTGCCCCGTGAAAATCCGGGCTCTAAAGATGCTGGATAATAGTTTAGTCCTTTGAAACAAATCAACTTCAAAGGACATGAATAAAACACATCGGGTCACCGTTAAACACAAACAACGCCATCGTCTTCATGTCAAGCTCACAATGGTTTCTTTAACCCCTATTCTTCTTCCCAGTAAATACAATCTTCAGGGCAGTATTTTATTGCCTCATTGACTTCCGTCTCCGGATAAGAGGGTAGCTCGATGACTTCAATATATCCGGCATCATTCAGTCTGAAAACCAAAGGGCAGACCTCAATACAAGCGCCGCACACACTGCATCGACTCAGGTCAACAACCGGTATTTTCATCGTTTCTCGTTGATCGCTTTCCCGACTTTTTTACCCAGATCAAAACAGGCCTCCAATCCCTTCTTTTCCGGGACATACTGAATTTTGATACCGGGATCGATAACGTCAAATTTCATGGATTCGAGTTCTTTATTGATCAGCTTGACCGCTTCACCGCTCCACCCGTAAGAACCAAAGGCAGCACCGATTTTGTTTAAAGGCTTAAGCCCTTTCATATAAACCAGAAAATCACTGACCGTGGGAAACAACTGGTTGTTTAGTGTTGGCGATCCCACAACAATAGCCGCGGCATCGAGGACTTCCGTCATAATCTCACTGCGATGGGAGCTTCGTATATGCATCGGTCTTACCGATACCCCCTCACCGGCGATTCCCGCCGCAATCTCATCGGCCATGGCTTGGGTACTGTGCCACATGGTGTCGTAGACCACGACAGCTTTTTTCTCTTGCTCCTGTTTGGCCCATTTTGCATACGCATTGATGATCTTGCCCGGATCTTTTCTCCATATGATTCCGTGATCCGGACATATCATATCGATTTCAAGGCCCAGTTGGGCAACCGTATCCAAAAGCTTTAGAACCAACGGCGAATAAAGAAGTAAAATATTGGCATAGTACTTTTTTGCGTGAAGCATGATATCGTCTCCGATCTCATCATCGAATCTTTCATGCCCCGCATAATGCTGTCCGAAACCGTCACTGGAAAAGAGAATTTTGTCTTCCTTAAGATAAGTAAACATGCTGTCCGGCCAGTGAAGCATGCGGGTTTCGAGAAATGTCAGGGTCCGGTTTCCCAGACTCAACTCCTCGCCGGTGCCAACCGCATGATAATTCCACTGTTGAGGAAAGTGTCGGGTCAGATTTTTGGCGCCCATATTTGAACAATAAAGCGGCTTGTCCTCACCAACCCTGTGCATCACCCGTGGCAACCCACCGGAATGGTCCATTTCCGTATGATTGCTAATCACACAGTCAATCTTTTTCGGATCGACTATTTTCGATATATTA
>PKTV01000437.1 GCA_002868985.1 Desulfobacteraceae bacterium
AAGATTATCCGTTATCTGATGCAACAACTTCAAGTTGACACAAATGTCATCTTATCGTCCGAACTCGGGATTCATGCGAAAGGGGAGAAACTCCTTTTAGAGATCTGCAGCAAATTGGGAGTTTCGCAATTTCTGGTGCAAAAGGCTGCGAGAAAATATATTAATTCTGACCGCTTATCAGCAGCAGGGATCAAGCTCAGCGATTTTAGACCACCATCACCGGTTTACCCGCAACTCTGGGGAGACTTCATCCCCAATCTTTCCGCCCTCGATCTTATTTTAAATTGCGGGCCCAAAGCACATCATATTATGATCAACGGTTTGTCCGGATCGGGTGAATACAGATGAAATTAAACAAGACAACCCCATTTCAGAAAGTGGCTCTCATTTCAGCACCCTGGCCGCTTTACAACAGACCCTCAATTCAAATCGGAACACTGAAAGCCCATTTAATAAAAAAATTTCCGGAACTGAAAGTTGACGCACATCACCTCTATTTAAAGGTGGCCGAGGCTGTTGGATACAGCCACTATCACGCCATATCTGAGCGAACATGGCTGGCTGAAACCGTTTACGCCGCACTGTTATATCCTGAAAATTTAGAGGGCATTAAAAAAGTTTTTTATAAAAAGGCCAGGGGTAAAACTTTGCTGCGGGACATTGGTTTTGATTCCCTAACAAGGCAGGTTCAGGAGGTCTCTGAAAAATTTATACAAAGCACTGACTGGCGAGGATATGGTTTGGTTGGTTTTTCGATATGTCTATGTCAGTTAACGGCGTCTCTTTATTTTATAAAGAAGATTAAAGAACGTTTTCCAACTCTTTTCATCGTTGTGGGCGGATCGATGTTCACAGGAGAAGCCATCCGAAATATATTTAAGGTGTTTCCGGAAATCGATATTATAGTGAACGGTGAGGGCGAAATCCCTTTAAGCAGTTTGGTTTCTTGCCTTACAGACGTTGAGGAGAAAAAAAGAATACCTTTCGTAAAAGGGATCGTCATGCCGGAAGCCGCTGAAAAAGAGACTCGGATTTCTTTTAATCAGATGAAAGATTTATCCAATCTTGTCCCCCCGGATTACAGCGATTACTTTGAGCTTTTGGCATCATTGGGTCCTGAAAAAAACTTTTTTCCCACACTGCCCATGGAGATATCCAGAGGGTGCTGGTGGCAGAGTAAAAATAAAGGCCGAAAATCTAAAGGATGTGCTTTTTGCAATCTCAACCTTCAGTGGGACGGATACCGGACAAAAAAACCCGAACAGGTGGTTTTAGAGATTGATGATCTTACTACAACGTACAAGACACTTTCCGTGGCATTTACGGATAATTTGCTGCCTTTGAAAACATCTCGGTCCATTTTCAAACAGATTAAAACATTAAAAAAAGACGTTCACCTGTTTGGAGAGATCCGGGCCACGACGCCATTACGAGATCTTCGCGAAATGCATGCAGCCGGCATGCAGGAGGTTCAGATCGGCATCGAGGCATTAAGTACACGGCTTCTTAATAAACTGAACAAAGGGACGACAGCCATTCAGAATATCGAAATTATGAAACACTGTGAAATGTTAGGGATTCAAAATTCTTCGAACCTTATTGTCCAATTTCCGGGCAGTGATGAGGAGGACGTGGCCGAGACACTTCAAAATCTTGAATTTACCTTGTCGTTTCGACCGCTCCGGATGGTTCATTTTTGGCTCGGTCTCGGGAGTCCTGTATGGCAGGATCCGGAAACTTTTGGAATCAAAGCTGTGTTTAACCATAAAAATTACGCCGGTATATTCCCACCGAATGTTG
Organism: Desulfobacteraceae bacterium; assembly: GCA_002868985.1. Lineage (GTDB taxonomy): Bacteria > Desulfobacterota > Desulfobacteria > Desulfobacterales > UBA11574 > UBA11574. The sequence continues at coordinate 1,801 of PKTV01000437.1, forward strand.
TTGAATCGATGCAGTTTGCCATACAGACTTATAGAGGAGATCTTGGTTATCAGAAAAGGCTCTGGCAGCCGGTTAAAAAAAGCTGAAAGCCTGGGAAAAGGCGTATGCCAAACTTCATCAGAGGCCAAAATATGAAAACATTTTAAGTTTTAGGGATGGCAGAAGCTTTTTGATCATACGCCAGAGACGGCTTGATGGCGAAGCCTTGACACACCGTTTGGAAGGAACAAGCAGAGCCATCTACCTTTATTGTCAAAAACACCGTGCATTAAAAAGAATCATTGACCGTTTTTCCGCTATACCGTCAGACAGGATCGAGCCGTTTTTAAAGATGATGGTGGACAAAAAGCTGATGTTCAGAGAAAACCATCGATACCTGAGTTTGGCGGTGCCTGAGAGGCAGAACACCCGAAAAAGTTGACGGCGGTGTTGTTTCGTATGATCTAAAATGTTATATAATCTTTCTTTCGTAAACATTTGAAACAGATTCCATAAGAATAATAAAGGAGATATTGATGGGTATGCTTGGTAAAATCGTTGGAGGAACCATCGGCTTCGCCATGGCCGGTCCTTTAGGTGCAATTGCAGGTGCAGCGCTGGGGCATGCATTTGATTCCAACGCTCAGACGGTTTACATTGACGAACGAGCCCGTCTTTCAGCCGGAGAAGAGGCCCAGTTTACCTTTTTCGTTGCAGCGTTCTCGATGCTTGCAAAACTTGCCAAGGCAGACGGCCAGGTATCCAGAGAGGAGATAGACGCAGTTGAAAAATTCATGATATACGATTTGAATCTGAATCCTGAAAGCAGAAGTCTGGCAACCAACATTTTTCATACAGCCATTGAATCTCCGGACAACTTCGATGATTTTGCCACACAGTTTTACAGCCAGTTTCGAGAACAGTACCAGATGCTCGACCTAATGATCGATATGTTATTCAGAGTATCCGTGGCCGATGGTGCGCTGAGTCCGAGTGAAGAAAAACTCATTTTATCTGCCGTGAGGATATTCAATTTCGATGATGAAAAATACAGAAGATTCAAATCGAAATATATTCAGGATGTTGAAAAATATTATGCGATTCTCGGATGTAACAGTAATGATTCAAATGAACATATAAAGAAACAATACCGGAATCTTGTATCAGATTATCATCCTGACAAGATTGCATCAAAGGGTCTTCCTGAAGAGTTTACAAAATTTGCAAATGACAAATTCCGTGAGATTCAGGAAGCCTATGAAACCATAAAGAAGGAAAGAAACATTAGGTAGTGTTCATCCATAAATGGCCCTTTTTGTCCTGCTCGGCGTTCTCCGCGGGTTTCCGGCTGCGGCGTACAGACGTACGCCTTCCTGTCCCGCTTTGCGGGGACCG
>PKTV01000209.1 GCA_002868985.1 Desulfobacteraceae bacterium
AACATTTTCGAAATCTTTGAAAGGGCGGAAATGATGTTTTCGCTAATCCCATCAGCAAGATATTCTTGATTAGGGTCGCTGCTCAGATTGTCGAACGGTAGTACGGCAATGGAAGGCTTGTCGGGCAGAGGTAACGGCGGCGATTCAGGCAAGCCCGCCTTACGAAGCGATTTGAGAGCCCGTTTAATCTCGGCTGGGTCTTTATAGGCAAAGAATTTCGACTTTGCATATACCTCTATCGAAGCTTTTGGTTTTCGCTTGAGAATTTCTACAACTGCTTTATTTGCATCTTCTTCCCGGCCGGCCTCAACATAGGTAAAGGCGAGCATGAGATAAGGAAGCTCCGAACGGGGATTTGCCCGGTCACGCCAACGCTCCAGGGCATCTATCGCTTCCTTGTATTGTCCTGTTAATCGGTAGGCATGACCCAAGACCGGCAAATACCAATCCGGGTAATAAGGGCTGAGCCGCATCGCTTTCTTGACCAGCTCGGCTGCTTCATCCGGTCTGCCGGAGTATAAAAAAGGTAACGCGATCATCACCCCAACATCGGCGAAGTTAGGTGCAAGTGCGAGCGCTTTCTCACCATAAGTAACTGCTTTTTCGAGTTGTCTTCTGGTCATATAGACTAAGCTCAACGTTGCATAAGCCACAGCATCAGAGTCATCCATGGCCAAGGTTTTATGAGCAAATTCTTCTGCAAGTTTAAGGGACTGGGCAGGGGTGTCGGTCCATCCAAAACGCGCATCCCGATAGTGCAACCGACCAATTTCTTGCCACGCATGCGCATAATTCGGGTCCAACGCGATGGCTTTCTCATACAGCCTTCGTGCCTGAGCGTTATCTTCCTTTGTGAATCTCCGGCCAATCTCTAAACCGCGCAAGAAATATTCATAAGCCTCTGGGTTATCCGTGTGCCTGCGCCGGATGCGGGCTTGTTCTCCTTCGGTGAGCTTCACTTCAAGGGCCATTGCAACGCGCTCTGTGATGTCATCTTGTAAAGCGAAGATTTCGCCAATTTTGCGATCATACTTTTCTGCCCACATGTGATGCCCTTTTAACGCATCATTGAGTTGTGCTGTGATCCTAACTTGATCTCCAGACCTCTGAACACTGCCTTCGAGTACATAACGAACACCAAGCTCCTGAGCCACCTGTTGCACTTTTACAGGCTTTCCTTTGTAGGTGAAGGTTGAATTTCGAGCAATCACGAACAGATTTGATAAGTTAGAGAGCGTTGTTATGATGCTCTCCGTAATCCCGTCGCTGAAATAGTCCTGCTTCGGGTCTCCACTCAGGTTGTCAAAAGGCAAGACTGCTATGGAAGGCTTTTCAGGAAGCGGGAATGCCATCTTTTCAACAGAGGCGGTTTCAATCGAGGGACGGCGAACATAGAAATTCCAAATCGCCAAAGAACACGCTACAACAGCAAGAACAACTAAGGCTATGATTGCTGTCCGTGGCCATACAGGCTTTGGAAGTTCTTCCCCAATAACCTTTCCCGCATATTCTGGTTCCGTTAAAATTTTATAGACACGAACAGGTTCAGAAATATTCTTTACGTCGTGTGCTCCAATATATTCATAGCCGAAATTCGTTAGCTTTTTCTTCACTTGATCGTAAATGTTTCGCGATATGTATACATCACCTGGGTCAGCCAAACCTTCAATTCGTGCGGCAACGTTAACACCATCTCCATAAATTCGATCACCCTCATGGATGATGTCTCCAATGTTAATACCAATACGAAATTCCATCTTTCGGTTATCTGGAAGGTCTGCATTTTTCTCTTTTAATGTATCCTGAATTTCAATCGCACTATTCACCGCATTGAGCGCACTGGCAAACTCAGCGAGAATATTATCACCAGGGGAATCCACAACTCGCCCTTTGTGCTTAAAAATCAAACCTGAGATTGTTTCACGGTAGGCTGTGATAGTCTTTACTGTATGCTCCTCATCTTCGCCCATCAAGCGGCTGTACCCTTTAACATCAGCGCTGAATATAGCTTTCAACTTACGATCTAAGCTGTCCTCACTCATGAGATCTCCTTGCTTTTAGTCGTTTTTATTCAAAAGAGAAAAAACTTTACCATTAACAGGAAATTTCAATTTGCATCTGTTGTAAATACGTTACCATTACATGCCCTATTGCCGGTGTTGTGATATATGATCGGTATCAATCCAAACAAAAAACCCCACCGCTATTCAGAAATGGGGTTCAAAATAGTCACATACGCTTTCCTTTTGTATAAGAATTAAAAAGACCTAATTGTCAAAGCGTCAAGGCAGGCCAAAATTGAATTACATTAGAGTGAAAGCAAGTAAGATATCAGAAAAGAGAGACAGATTGAAGGTGCAGGTTAACTGGTTGATAACAGGAACTTTTCCAATCATTGTTTTTCACAGTTTTGCTAAATTGTCAAGATGATTATATAAAATGACACATTGTAGTAGGTTGAAGACATGCCATATGAATCTTTTGTGATGATAAAGTGTGATCATGGGGACGTCGTGCAGAGGGTAAAGGACAGAGGCCAGAAGTCAGAGGTCAGATGCCAGAGTGCAGTATCGGGTATCGGAGGACGTTGGTGCAGAGCATGCACAAACGATTTAAAATAGCCTGAAAATATTTTCATTAGAAAGGATGCTGTCTCAGGTCTTAAAAGCAGTCCTTGGGCGGATTTAGGTAAACTGGTCAATACACCCCTGGCCAGTTCAATTTTTGGAATATGATATCACAACCTTCAATATTGCTTTTCCGATTCAATATAAACTGCAGTAACATGTAATCGAACTCGTTACATAATCATTGGGCATATCTATAATCTTAATTCCAATCTTTAGACACAGCAAGTAGTTTCGGCTGGAAGAAGCAAGGTTAGATAAATCAATATATTTTGAATATTGTAGGTAGAACTTTTAGTTCACGAAATGTTTCAATGAGTTTAAAGACTCCCAAGAACCATATAAACCAAAGAGCATCGAACATGTGCCTCCTAATTACTATTGGTCTCACTAAATACTTTTCTGGCTCATTCATAAGGGAACTTTTGGGCAAAAATCTTGGTACTTTTTTAAGGTAAATTTCAAATTCACTCTTGTGCAGCTTTGTTAGTTCTGCTTCCTCGCTTTTAATGACAAATAGATAATACACGGAAAAGG
>PKTV01000520.1 GCA_002868985.1 Desulfobacteraceae bacterium
AACGTGGTTCCTTCTTGCTCTTTGCTCTTCACCTCGAGGTTTCCGCCAAGCTTTTTGACTATACCGTAGGTAATGGAAAGCCCAAGGCCGGTTCCGTGTTCTTTTTTGGTGGTGAAAAAAGGCTCGAAGATATGCCGGCATGTTTCCTCCGACATACCGCAGCCATTGTCCTGGATGGAAGCAGCGACAGTATCCGCATCTTTTTCCCAGGTAGTAATGAGAATCCGCCCCTCGTCTTCCACAGCAGCCATGGCATTGTTCAAAATGTTCAAAAAAACCTGCTGGAGCTGTCCCCGATCCGAATCGATCCTGGGCAGATCCTTTGCCAATTCCAGCCCGATATCAATATTCCGGTAAAGGGCTTCTTTTTCCATAAATCCCAAAACTTCCTCTATAAGTTCGTTAAGTTCCAGAGTTTCAACCTCAACTTCCATCCGTTTTGCAAATCCCAGCAAACGGTGGGTTATGGTTCTACAGCGGCTCACGGACTGCAAAATAGCCCCCAGCAGTGTCGAAAACTTTTCTTTTTGCGCAAAATCCGGGGTGTATTGAATGAGATCTTTGATAAGTCCGGCTTTTTCGTTGATAATGGCCAAAGGATTGTTGATCTCATGAGCCACACCGGCGGCAAGCCTGCCGATGGAAGAAAGCTTGTGATGGTGCTGTAATTCTCTAAAGGCGATCTCCCGATTATGATCTGCTTCTCTGATGCGATTCACCATGATGCCTGTCAGCCTGAAAACCACAATGACAATCAGTATGGAACTGGCCAAAAAAACAAGAAACAGGTCACTTTTCAGTGCATACCAGGTTTTCAAAACAGTGGACTTGGGTTTTACGATCACCAGAGTGTATTCAGGATACGTTAAATGGGTATAGGCCAAGAAAACATCGTTTCCGCCGGGATCCTTTCGTTCATCGACATACGTTGCATGCCCGCCCGCAGGAATCTTTAAAGGACACTGTTCAAGGACCTTTCCGTACAAACGGGAATTGGTCTGGAATATGCCCTCCTTGTTAAGAATAAATGCATCGCTTTCCGCATCGAGCCCCATGGCGGCGATAAGATTGTCGAACATGGTTGTGTCGATAGTGGTTCTAAGGATCCAGGATTCCCCGTTCTCTTCAAGACGTTGAACAGCGATGGCAATGTGAGGGAATTTCCGGTATCCCATAAACACATCGCTGATATATGTTCCTTTAAGCGTAACCTCTTGAAACCAATCCTGATTCGCATAATTTTTTCCAAGAAGGTTATACGGGCCCACATAGCGTATCTGTGCACCGTCAGAACCGTTTATAAGGCCAAGATCAACAAACCCAATGAATTCCTTTTTGAGTATAAAAAGAATGTGATTCAATTTCTTTTCGTCACTTAATTCATTGAGAGAATAAAAATGAGAAATGGATTTTATCAAAGATTGTCGTTCGTTAAGGAAAAATTCAAAAGAGTGCCTGGTTTTGCTGACCAGCAACTTGGCTGGATCGATCATCTCTTGTTTGAGGCTGCCATGGTACAGGTGGTAGTTGATTAAGGCCATCATAGACAAGGGAACAATGGTCAGCACAATCATCAAGACTCTAATGTTCCTCTGGAAGAGTCGATATCGATTTGAAGATGAATCGACGTCGGTAAGCATTTGCAGACTTTCTCTAATATTGAACCATTTTTTAAGATTCAGCGCCATTTTTTCTCCACCAACCTATTCGGGTTATCGAATGATATCTCCGGATCGAAGCATTCCCGATTCCAGTCGTTTTATAACATCTTTGTAAGAACCGATCACGGAATCCAGAACTTTCACGTTCTTCCATTCAAGATATTGATAATACTCATCTTCAATTCCGCCACACACCACCGTCCCTATTTTTTCCAAAAGAACGAGATGACAGAGCTGTTCTGCCGACGCCCGCGGTAAGACCACGGTCTTTTTTTCTGTGGGCCGGCCGTCATCTGCCATTGAGACAATAGAGACCTCTGTGGCCAAATCAAAGCGCGGCGCCACCTGATCAACGTATAAAGTGATAAGAATCTTTTGTTCCATTGTTAAGCGTTGAATCCCTTAAATTTGGCATGTCAAATTTAAGTATCAAATTGTTTCATCTAAGTCCATAATTATCAGGCGTCTATTTTGTATTGTTTCATTTTTCTCCACAACGTGCTCCGTCCCCATCCCATCATATCGGCCGCTTTATTTCGTCGTCCCTTGCTTTTGACCAGTGCTTCTATAATCATATCTCTTTCGAAAGACGCCCACGTCTTTTGGCCGCTTTGTTCGCTGTTGGATTTTTCAAATGATGCCGTCCATTCAGACGTTTCACCGACTTCCGACGTTGGACGGTCATAATGATGTTTCGTCTCGGAAAGATAAGCCGGAAGGTGTGTGAATTGTATCTGACCTCCGGGACAAATATTCACGGCGTATTCAATAATGTTTCTGAGCTCCCTTACATTTCCGGGAAAAGCATAGTCCATTAAAATCTTGAGAACCTTCTTGGACAATCCATTGATATCTTTTCGGAATCGTTTGGCAAAAATATTAATAAAATGATCCAGAATAAGTCGGATATCGTCTCCCCGCTCCCTTAACGGCGGTAGATGCAATCTCACCACGTTCAACCGAAACATCAGGTCTTCTCGAAACTTTCTCTCTTTAACCATGAGATCAAGGTTGCGATGGGTGGCGGCAATGATTCGAACATCGGCCTGAAACCCTTTGGCGCTTCCTAAAGGATAGACCACCTTATCATCCAGAAACGTTAAAAGCTTGACTTGTAGTGGCAGGGGAAGATCCCCGAGCTCTGTAAGATAGAGGCTTCCGTTGTGGGCCAGGCGAAATCGTCCGGGTTTATTTTCTACCGCACCCGTAAATGCGCCCTTTTGATGGCCGAACAGCTCGGATTCCAGCAAGGTTTCGGGAAGTGCGCCGCAATTGATTTTGACGAAAGCTCCCTTTTCCCGGTTTGAGGCTTGATGGATGGCTTCTGCCAGCATGTCTTTGCCGGTTCCGGTTTCACCGGTAATCAGGACGGCCGAATCATTTTGAGCAACCAGGGGAACCGTTTGAAAAAGACGTGTCATTTCCCGGCTCTTTCCGATGATATGCCTGAATCCATATGCCTGTTGGGTCTTGGCATCCACCTCTTTAAGGTGA
>PKTV01000321.1 GCA_002868985.1 Desulfobacteraceae bacterium
ACGATCTGCCGGACCTACGGGGCAGGCAGATATAGATTGAGTATTTCGAGGATTATAATTTGAGTCTGACGCGAAGATTGGGCAAAAGGGGGCGTTTTCCAAAGGGCTCAAGTTGAGATCATAAATAAGCCGGTTTTGGAGGTTATATGGACTATAAAAAAACACTCAACCTTCCCACTACAAAATTTCCTATGAAAGCCAGTCTGGCAAAGCGCGAGCCCGAGCAGTTGAAGTTGTGGGATGAGCGTCGATTATATGAAACGATCAGAGAAGCTTCCAAAGGTCGTGAGTCATTTATTTTGCACGACGGCCCCCCCTATGCAAACGGCCATATTCATATTGGCACGGCGCTCAATAAGATTTTAAAGGACTTCATTGTTCGTTCCCGTCAGATGGCCGGTTTTGACGCTGTTTATGTTCCGGGGTGGGATTGTCACGGACTTCCCGTTGAACACAATGTCGAAAAAGAGCTGGGCTCCAAGAAATTAAAAATGTCTCAGGGTGATATTCGCAGGCTGTGCCGGACTTATGCTGAAAAATATATTGATATACAGCGGGAAGAATTTAAACGATTGGGGGTCATGGGGGAATGGGAAAATCCATATTTGACCATGAATTACGCCTACGAAGCCACGATTGCCCGTGAGTGCAACAACTTTGCACTTGAAGGCAGCCTTTTTCGAAGTAAAAAACCGATATACTGGTGTTGTAGCTGCAAAACGGCCCTTGCTGAAGCAGAAATCGAATACCATGATGAATCATCACCGTCTATTTTTGTTAAGTTTATGCTTCAGGATGATTTAAGTGATAAGATTAAAGGCCTGGCTGATAAAAAGGGTTTTGTGGTTATTTGGACCACAACGCCCTGGACGATTCCGGCGAACCTGGCCATTGCCCTTCATCCGGATATTATTTATGCGGCTGTCGATACAAAAAATGGTGAAGTACTTATTCTGGCAAAGGAACTGGTAGAAGATTGCATGAAAACTTTTGGGTTTTCAGATTTTTCCATACTCGCCGAAATTAAAGCTGACGAGCTTGAACGAAAGAGATGCCGCCATCCGATTTATGACCGTGAATCATTGATCATCATTGGATCTCATGTAACGCTCGAGGCCGGAACTGGCTGCGTTCATACCGCTCCCGGTCACGGGCGTGAAGATTATGAGGTCGGGCTTTTATATGATTTAGATGCCTACTCTCCGGTAGATGACAGCGGTTGCTTTACCCAGGAAGCCGACCTTTTTAGTGGTCAATTCGTCTTCGACGCCAATTCGAATATCGTTTCCACTCTTCATGAAAATGGTGCTTTGGTTGCCCAGGGAAAAATGGCGCATTCCTATCCCCATTGCTGGCGATGCAAGAAGCCGGTCATTTTCAGGGCCACGCCCCAGTGGTTTATATCCATGGACAAAACAGGATTGAGAAAAAATGCCCTAAAAGAAATCGACAGGGTGACGTGGATTCCACATTGGGGAAAAGAACGAATCTACGGCATGATTGAAAATCGCCCGGACTGGTGTGTTTCAAGACAGCGGGCATGGGGCGTTCCCATCGCTATTTTTTATTGCGAGAAATGCAACGAGATGTATCTCAATTCGCATATTATCGACCATATCTACACATTGTTTGAGGAAAATGGCGCCGATATATGGTTTGATAAGACTGTAGAAGAACTGCTTCCCGAAGATGCCGTATGTAAAACATGCGGCAACAAGGCGTTCGTTAAAGAAGATGATATTCTTGATGTATGGTTTGATTCCGGTGTCAGTCATGCAGCGGTACTGGAACAGCGTTCGAACCTTAAATGGCCCGCAGATCTCTATCTGGAAGGCAGTGACCAGCACAGAGGATGGTTTCACAGTTCACTCCTGACAGCAGTGGGAACAAGGGGAAGTGCCCCTTACAAGTCTGTTTTGACGCATGGATTTGTTGTCGATGCCGCAGGTAAAAAGATGTCCAAGTCTCTTGGTAATGTCGTGGCACCTGAAGAGGTCATTAAAAAGCATGGTGCTGAAATCCTCCGCCTGTGGGTATCTGCATCTGATTACAGGGATGATATTCGTATTTCTGAAAATATATTAAAGCAGTTGAGCGATGCCTACAGAAGAATAAGAAATACCAGCCGATTCCTTATCGGCAATCTATATGACTTTGATCCAAGTAAGGATGTGGTCTCTTATGATGAGATGCCTGAACTGGACCGATTTGCGCTGCACAGGCTTCAGGAGTTGGTTCAAAGGGCACGAACAGCTTACGATACTTACGAATTTCACATTATTTACCATGCCCTTTATAATTACTGTATCGTCGATCTTTCTTCGTTTTATCTTGATATCCTCAAGGACCGGCTGTACACGTCACCCGCTCAATCCAAAGAAAGAAGAAGTGCGCAAACCGTTATGTACAATATACTGGACTCTTTGGCCCGAATAATGGCGCCGATACTTGCGTTTACTGCAGAAGAAATCTGGAATTTCATACCGGGCCGCAAAACGAATTCGGAAAGTGTTCATATGTCGTCGTTGCCGGTGGTTAATGAGGCATGGAAGGATAACCCTTTGGCAGAAGAATGGCGGCAGATTATTGAAGTTCGGGGTGAAGTTACAAAAGCACTTGAGGAGGCACGAGTCAAAAAAGTCATCGGGCATTCTCTGAATGCATCTACCACCATTTATACAGATGGTGACCTGTACGACATTCTTGAAAAACATAAGGATGACTTAAGGACGATATTTATCGTTTCGGAAGCTTCGCTGATAAAAGGAGACACACCCGACGAAATATATAAAAGCCTTGATGTCGAAGGTTTGTCAATACGGGTTGAACCTGCATCGGGTGAAAAATGCGAACGGTGCTGGGTACATGATATTTCCGTTGGCGCCGATTCTGAACAACCGACGATATGTAGTCGGTGCCAGAATTCCCTGAATTTTGCATGAAAATTGATGAGAATCTTTAGGTTACGAACTGAAGACGGCTTAAGAAATATCATTTAATCTTTTATTTTATTCGAACGGTATACTTGCCTGCCTCTGCGAGGCACGAGCGGGCGGATCTGATGATGATCTTTATTTCTCATGAATTTTCACCCGAAGGGCGAGCCGGAGACTTTCATCTCCTGTGTTATTAAGGACTCGCAATAGCAGACTAT